>JAIYDW010000071.1 GCA_027487315.1 Verrucomicrobiaceae bacterium
ACCGAATCCACCCCAAACAGCATCATCCGCTCCATCGCCCTCAAACCCGCCATCGACCCCACCGGAGCCGGCGGTCGCGGCCTCGCCCAAGCCCTCGGTGCCAACGGCGACCTCGCCCTTTTCATTACCACCGACCGCAACCTCACCGAACTCGTCCTCCTCGACCGCTAAGCCCCAAGGTCGCTCGGAAAACCCTCTCTACCAGCAAGGGTAACAGTCCATCCCATCTTGGATAACCCTCTCTCCTTGCAAGGATAACGCTCTACCCCACCTCGGAGAACCCTCTCTCCCTGCAAGGATATCGTTCTATCCCACCTAGGAACTTCCATTTCCCACCCCAGATCCGCAAGCCCGCCCACAACTTCCCCCCATCTACCCATCACTCCCGCATTGACACCCCCGCCACCCACCCGGCATGATTCCTGCACGCCCAACCCTCAGCAACCACTCGCGCGCCCCCCAAAAACCCACCGCCCTCTCTCCCATGAAACTCCAAATCAATCTCGACGACTTCCGCGTCACCAAGGGCAAAGACTTCCGCATCAAAAAAGCCAAAACCAAAGTCAAAAGCCTCTACCGCGACAACGCCCACTACGAAGAACTCATCGCCCAGTTCCGCTCAGAAATCGACGAACTCCAGCAGAAAATGTACGCCCAGGACCGCCACGGCATGCTCCTCATCTTCCAGGCCATGGACGCCGCCGGCAAAGACTCCACCATCAAACACGTCATGTCCGGCGTGAACACCGAAGGCGTCGAATCCCACGCCTTCAAACGCCCCACCTCAGGCGAACTCGACCACGACTTCCTCTGGCGCCACATCATCGCCAGCCCCCCCCGCGGCCGCCTCGGCATCTTCAACCGCAGCTACTACGAAGAAGTCCTCGTCTGCAAAATCCACCCCGACATCGTCACCAAAATCCAGCGCCTTCCCCACGAAACCACCGCCGACTTGAAGCGCCTCTTCAAAGACCGCCTCCAGGACATCGCCAACTACGAAGCCTACTCCCATCGCAACGGCATCCACATCGCCAAATTCTTCCTCCACGTCTCCAACGAAGAACAAAAAAAACGCTTCCTCGCCCGCATCGACACCCCCAGCAAAAACTGGAAATTCGAAGACGGCGACGTCAAAGAACGCGCCCATTGGGACGACTACATGACCGCCTACCAGGACACCATCCGCGCCACCGCCACCCCCGAGTGCCCCTGGTATGTCATCCCCGCCGATGACAAAAAAAACATGCGCCTCATCGTCAGCGCCGCCGTCCTCGCCGAAATGAAAAAACTCCGCCTCACCTGGCCCAAACTCCCCCAAGACCAACTCGCCGTCCTAGCCCACGCCCGCCAACTCCTCATGAGCGAAGACTAAACTTCAAAATCCAAAGTACCCGTCATCGCTCCGCGTGACGCCGCTCGCTCCCCCATTCCTCTGTCCGCATTCCTCTGTCGTCCCTCCGCCCTCCACTTTTCCCTTTCCTCACCTCCCTTCCCCGCGTTTACTCTCTAGCTCATGCCCGCCCCCGTTCAGGAAGACAACGACGCCCGACTCACCCGCATCCTCAAGCGGGTCCGGCGCATCGAACTCCTCACCCGCGGCCTCATCAAAGAAACCCTCGGCGGCGCCTACCACTCCCGCTTCAAAGGCCAGGGCATCGAGTTCGACGACTTCCGCGAATACCAACCCGGCGACGACACCCGCTTCATCGACTGGAACGTCACCGCCCGCATGAACGACCCCTACGTTCGCAAATACATCGAAGAACGCGAACTCACCGTCATGCTCCTCGTCGACATCTCCAGCTCCGGCGACTACGGCAGCGGCGAGGACTCCAAACGCGAACGCGCCGCCGAAGTCGCCGCCGTCTTCGCCTTCAGCGCCCAGCACAATGGCGACAAAGTCGGCCTTTGCCTCTTCTCAGACCAGGTCGAACAATACCTCCCCGCACGCAAAGGCGGCTCCCACACCCTCCGCATCATCCGCGACATCCTCGACAAACAACCCGCCAGCCCCCGCACCAACCTCGCCCCCGCCCTCGACCTCGCCCTCCAGCGCATCCCCCACCGCGCCCTCGTCGTCCTCATCTCCGACTTCCTCACCACCGACGACGCCTGGGAAAAAAACCTCCGCTCCCTCGCCACCAAGCACGACATCGTCGCCGCCCAAATCATCGACCCCCGCGAACTCGAACTCCCCGACGCCGGCCGCGTCGTCCTCGAAGACCCCGAAACCGGCGAACAACACGTCCTCAACACCTCCAGCCCCGCCGTCCGCCGCCTCTACGCCGAGCGCCTGACCTCCCTCCGCGACGCCCTCGCCAAACGCTTCAAAAAAATTGGCGTCGAACGCCTCGACATCCGCACCGACCAGGACTACGCCCCAGCCCTCACCGCCTACTTCCGCGGCCGCAAAAGGAGGAAACGCTAATGCTCTCCCCATTCCTCGCACAGGCCCCCGGTCAACCCCCAGCACCACCGCTCCAACCGCTCCCCCACCCGGAACTGCCCGACCTCCCACCCGTCCCGGTCGAAGTCGCCACCTGGGTCTGGGTCATCGGCAGCCTCCTCGCAGCCGCCATGCTCGGCCTCGCCCTCTGGTTCCTGCTGAAACCCCGCCCCCAGCGCGCCAAGCTCCAGCCCAATCCCCGCACCGCCACCCTCCGCGCCCTTCGCCAACTCCACAGCACCGTCACCACCCTCCCCCCACCCGAAGTCGGCCACCGCGTCTCCATCATCCTCCGCCAATACCTCGAGGACCGCTACCACATCCCCGCCCCCGCCCGCACCACCCCCGAACTCTTCGCCAAAGCAGCCGACCTTCCCGATACCCCCCGCATAGCCAGCACCGGCCTCCTCGAAGTCCATACCGTCAAATCCACCGCCCCCACCAAAGTCGTCGCCCCCTTCGCCCCCCTCGCCGAACTCTGGGACCGCATGGCCTTCGCCCCCCTTCCTGCCACCGAAAAAGAAGCTATCAACCTCGTCGAATCCGCCATCCAACGCCTTGAGGAGGACCCCGCATGACCCACTGGCTCTTCCCTGACATCCGCTTCGCCTGGCCCCTCTGGCTCCTCGGCCTCATCCTCCTTCCACTCCTCGCCCTCTGGCGCGGCAAACGCGGACGCGCCCCCGCCGTCAAATTCCCCATGGCCATCCTCCTGAAGGACCTCGGCCTCCCCGCCCGCTCCGCACGCGGCGGCTTCACCTTCGGCCTCATCCTCGCCGCCCTCGCCGCCGCCTTCATCGGCCTCGCCCGCCCCCAAAAAGTCACCTCCACCGACGAATCCAAAACCGAAGGCATCGCCATCGCCCTCACCGTCGATGTCTCCCTCTCCATGCTCATCGAAGACTTCCGCATCGGCGGCGTCTCCGTCAATCGTCTCACCGCCGCCAAACGCGTCATGCGCGACTTCATCAAAGGCCGCGACAACGACCGCGTCGGCATCGTCGCCTTCGCCGGCGCCCCCTACACCCCCTGTCCCCTCACCCTCGATCACGAATGGCTTGAGTCGAACATCGACCGCGTCCAAACCGGCGTCATGGAAGACGGCACCGCCATCGGCTCCGGCCTCGCCGCCGCCGCCCGCCGACTCGATCAACAAAAAGTCCCCTCCAAAGTCATCATCCTTCTCACCGACGGCGCCAACAACTCAGGTAAACTCAGCCCCCAGGACGCCGCCCGCCTCGCCGCCACCCTCGGCATCAAAATCTACACCATCGCCATCGGCACCCCCGGCGTCCACATGATCCCCCTCCCCAATGGCCGCATCATCACCTCCGGCCGCCAGGAATTCGACGAAGGCACCCTCAAAGAAGTCGCCAGCATCGGCAGCGGCCAGTTCTACATGGCCCAAAACACCGACGCCCTGAAGGACATCTTCGACACCATCGACCAACTCGAAAAAACCGAAATCAAACGCCGCACCTACATCGAGACCGAGGAACTCTTCCACTACCCCGTGGCCACCGCCGCCGCCCTCCTCCTCCTGGCCCTCCTCCTCCGCCAAACCCTCCTCCGCCTAACCCCCGGCGCCCTCGCCACCTAGTCCACCGTATCTGGCACACCCCTCGCTGCAAGGCACCCCACCAAGGTGAGGCAAGCATCTTGCTTGCCCGTCGCACTCACACGACTTGCTGCCAGTCACCCCCTACTTCTTCCCCTTCGCCGCCGCCGCACTAAACCAATCCTGACCACCGCCAAAACCGCCCCCACCAAAGCCACCACCCCCGCCCCCCGACCGCCGATCCCCTCCCTGCTGCGGCCTCGCTCCCCCTCCGCCAAATCCCCCCGGCCGCTGCCCACCCCCACCCTGCCCACCCGCCGCAGGCGACCGCCGCTCAAAATCCGGCTTCGCCTTCATGCTCAGCGCAATCCGCTTCCGCGCCAGGTCCACCTCAACCACCGTCACCTCCACTCGCTGCTGCACCTTCACCACCTCGCTCGCGTCCTTGATAAAATGATCCGCCAACTGGCTCACATGCACCAACCCATCCTGGTGCACCCCGATGTCCACAAACGCCCCGAACGCCGTCACATTCGTCACGATCCCCGGTAACTTCATCCCCGGCGTCAAATCCTCCACCTTCGAAACTCCCTCCGCAAACTGGAACACCTCAAACTGCTTCCGCGGATCCCGCCCCGGCTTGGCCAATTCATTGAGAATATCCTGCAAGGTCGGCAGCCCCACCTCCTCACTCACATACTTCTTCAGATCGATCTTCTGCCTTAACTCCGCACGCTGCATCAAATCACTCACCGTGCAGCCCACATCCCCCGCCATCCGCTCCACCAACTCATAACGCTCCGGATGCACCCCGCTCCGGTCCAGCGGATGCACCGCATCCCGAATCCGCAAAAACCCCGCCGCCTGCTCAAACGCCTTCTCTCCCAACCGCGCCACCTTCAGCAGTTCCTTCCGTGACTTGAACGCCCCGTTCTCATTGCGATACGCCACAATGTTCGCCGCCAATCCCGCATTCAATCCCGACACATAACCCAGCAACTGCTTGCTCGCCGTGTTCAACTCCACCCCCACCCCGTTCACACTGCTGATCACCACATCATCCAGACTCTGCTTCAACATGTTCTGATCCACATCATGCTGATACTGCCCCACCCCGATCACCTTCGGATCCAGCTTCACCAGCTCCGCCAGCGGATCCATCAATCGCCGTCCAATTGAAACCGCACCCCGCACGGTCAAATCATGATCCGGAAACTCCTCCCGCGCCACCTCAGACGCCGAGTAAACCGACGCCCCACTCTCACTCACCATGATCACCGGAATCGCCTTCGGCAGCCCGATCTTGTTCACAAACATCTCCGTCTCACGGCTCGCCGTCCCGTTCCCGATCGCCACCGCTTCCACCCCATATCGCTGCACCAGATTCGTCAGCAGCGTCTTCGCATGCACCAAACTATTCCCTTCACCCAGCAGATAAATGATGTCGTTGTGCAGCAGTTTCCCTTGCGCATCCAAAACCACCACCTTGCACCCTGAGCGGAACCCCGGATCAATCCCCAGCACCACCTTCTGCCCCAGCGGCGCCGCAAGCAGCAACTCACGCAAGTTATCCGCAAACACCCGCACCGCCTCCGCGTCCGCCTTCTTCTTCGACTCCATCCTCGCCTCCGTCTCCATGCTGCTGCTCAACAGCCGCTTGTAACTCTCCTGCACCGCCAGCCGCATCTGCTCCGCACACGCCCCGTTCCCCGTCACAAACTGACGCTCCAACTGCCGCAACGCCGCTTCTTCCGGCGGCTGAATCCGCATGATGAGAAACCCTTCCTTCTCCCCACGCCGAATCGCCAGCAACCGATGCGATGGAATCTGCTTCAGCGGCTCCGTCCACTCAAAGTAATCCCGAAACTTCTGCGCCTCCGCATCGCTCTCCTTCCCAAACATCACCTTCGAAACCACCACCCCCTGATCCGCAAACAACTGCCGCAAACCCTGCCTCGCCAACGCATCATCACTGATCTGCTCCGCCAAAATATCCCGCGCCCCGCCCAACGCCGTCTCCACATCCGGCACCTCCTTTGCCGCATCCACATACTTCGCCGCCTCCGCAAATGGATCCGCCCCGCGATCCTCATGATGCTCCTGCAAAAACACCGCCAACGGCTCCAATCCCCGCTCCTTCGCGATCGTCGCCCGCGTCCGCCGCTTCGGCCGATACGGCGCAAACAAATCCTCCAGCACCGTCATCGTCATCGCCTTCTCAATCTTCCCGCGCAGCTCATCCGTCATCAGATTCCGCTCCTCCAGCGACTTCACAATCGCCCCCCGCCGATCATCCAGCGCCACCAACTGCTCCAGCCGATCCCGAATCGCCGTGATTTGAACCTCATCCAATTCCCCCGTCGCCTCCTTCCGATACCGCGCAATGAACGGCACCGTCGCCCCATCCGCGATCAATTTCGCCGTCGCACCCACTTGGATGGCTCGGACCTTCAGTTCAGCAGCGATGCGTTCGACATGGGCGACGTTGATGTTCAGTTCGTTGGACACGGGTATGGAAAAGGTGGGTTGGTTCCCTGTCGATTAGCGTGCCCGCGCACCGCCACAACCCCGAACCTCGTTCAGCCCAAAACTTTTCTTTTTCTCCCTTCTTGACAGCCCAACTCAGGACCGCCTCCGCCTCACGAACCGACCCATTAATACACCCAAAATCAACACCGCTCCACTCGGCTCCGGCACCGCCACAATCGACTGAATCGCCGCCGCATTCGCCGTCACACTCGAAAAATAAATCCCGCTTGCCTGATCACCCGGCCCATCAGGAATCAACGTCCACCCGCCCCCGTCACTCCCCTGAAAAAACCCACCGTAGTCCATCATCGACGCCGAAAACTCACTGCCATCCCCCACCACCCCATTCGTGTCGAACAACCCATCGATCGAGTAGTTCACCCCCGCCAGCTTCCACACTCCGCCTTCATTCACAAACATTCCACCCCCCGAATCCCCCGCCGAAAGCCCCGCCTCAAACGTCGTCCCCCCCACTCCGTCAAAATTCGCCACCCACTGCGTCCCCGCTCCGCTCCCCGACGTCCCACTCAGCAGATTCGTCCCCCATCTCGCCACCCCGTCACCCACCGTGTGCTCCCAGCCCACCGTCGCCCCCACCCCATTCAAAACCGCATCCCCACGCACCCCTCCCCGACCCGTCATCACCGCCTCGGCCCCCACCCCGCTCCCCGTGTAAATCTCCGCATAGCTCGCAAAACTCCCCTCAATCTTAAACACCCTCAAATCACTCCCCGCAATGTCCCAATACCCCAGCCCCCCATTCGCCGCAGCATCAATCGTGTGATTCACCGTCGCCCCGCCCGTGAACAACGCATCCTGCGAGAACGTCCCTCCCTGCAGCCCAAAATGCTGCGCCGTAATGAAGTACTGTGGCGCAATCGCCGTCCCCAAAAACCCCCCATAATACCCCAAATACTGCCAGCCCGAATCCTCATAAACCCCTGTCGGAGCCGTCGTATTGAACAAAGGATCCCCCGATGCCTCAAACAAAATCGCCCGCCCATCCGGTGCCATCACGGCCAGACCAACACCCACGACCACCATTTGGCGGAACCAGTCACGGACACTCCCAAAACAATCAAGCATCCCATACCTTACACCTATGAATCTATAATTTCCATAAAATTATCACCCCGCGTGCTCAATTCAGACCCATCCGACTCCCCCCAAGCCACTCGTGCCTCACAAACAACCCTTCATCCACCTCCAATCCCCTCGCCTCCCTCCTCCTCCCTCCCACCACCAACAAACACACCCGAAACCCGCACGACCCATCCCCCCTCCGCTCCGCCAAACACTGCACCACAATCCCCCGCAGCATCCTCCAAGTTCCCTCCTCCTCACCCACAAACTCCGGCAACGCCGCTGCCCGCACCCGAACCATCACTTCCGTGCACACCTCAAACCTCTTCCTCGACCAAAAAATCAGCCCTGCTCCACTCAGACCACACAGCTCAACAACAACCTGCCCAGCTCCTCCCACCGCACCGGAGGAACCCCCTGAACAAAACGGGTCAGGCTTCGCCATACAACCAATCTATCGTCAATCCAGGAACACACCCCGGATCCATCGACTTACACACGCTAGCAGCAAATCGCCTGCCAAGTCAATCCACCAACCGCAACCCGACTCTTCCCCCAATCCCTCAGCTCAAAATCAAGTCACGCGCTCAAATTTCAGCCTTCCCCTTGCATTGCCCCTCTGACAGCGTTACGCCTGATCGTTTGCACCGACCCACAGCTTAATGAAGGCCCTTTTAGTACTCGAAGATGGACGCAGTTTTGAAGGCGAATCCTTTGGCGCCCCTGGCTCCGCCACGGGTGAAGTCTGCTTCAATACCTCAATGACAGGCTACCAGGAGGTCGCCACCGATCCCTCCTACCGCGGCCAAATCGTCACCATGACCTACCCCATGATCGGGAATTATGGTGTCAACGATCTCGATCCCGAAAGCTACCAGCCCCACATCCGCGGCTTCGTCGTCGAAGAACTCTGCACCGTCCCCAGCAACTGGCGCTCCACCAGCACCCTCGACGACTACTTCAAACGCTGGAACGTCGCCGGCATCCAGGGCATCGACACCCGCGCCCTCACCAAACACCTCCGCACCGCCGGCGCCATGCGCGGCATCATCACCAGCGAACTCTCCCAGGCAGAAGCCCACGCCGCCGCCCTCGCCAGTCCCCCCATGGAAGGTTCTGATTTCGTCAAAGAAGTCACCACCCCAAAACCCTACACCTGGGACCCCGAAGACACTGAAAGCCGCGAGTGGGACATCCCCAACCCCTCCCAAAACTCCCTCGGTGGCCCCGAAGGCGTCTTCCGCAAGCTCCCCCCCGCCAAATACCGCATCGTCGCCTACGACTTCGGCGTCAAAAAGAACATCCTCCGCCGCCTCCGCCAAAATGGCTTCCACGTCGACGTCGTGCCCGCCACCACCAAAGCCGCCGACGTCCTCGCCCGCAATCCCGACGGCGTCTTCCTCTCCAACGGCCCCGGAGATCCCGCCGCGCTCGGTTACATTCACCAGGAAATCAACCAGCTCATGGGCAAAACCCCCATCTTCGCCATCTGCCTCGGCCACCAAATCCTCGGCCACGCCTTCGGCGGCAAGACATTCAAACTCAAATTCGGCCACCGCGGCGGCAACCAACCCGTCAAAGACCTCCGCACCGGCCAGGTCGCCATCACCAGCCAAAACCACGGCTTCGCTATCGATCCCTCCAGCCTCCCCTCCAACGTCGAGGTCACCCACATCAACCTCAACGACGGCACCGTCGAAGGCATGCGCCACCGCGATCACCCCGTTTTAAGCGTCCAATACCACCCCGAAGCCGCCCCAGGCCCCAACGACGCCAAGTATTTTTTCGCCGAGTTCGCCAAACTCATTGATCAAGCGCACTAAAATCGCTAAAACTACCCATTCTATGGCCAGGATTCACTACACCACCCCCGAAGGCACCACCGGAGAAATCGATCTCACCGCTGAGCACATGACCGTTGGTCGCGCCGACGACAATGCCATCATCATCCCGGACGCCTCCGTCTCAAGCCATCACGGCGAACTTACCTTCGACGGCGCTGACTGGATCTTCCGCGATACCGGCTCCACCAATGGCACCAAAATCCAAGGCGAACTCGTTGCCGAACTGTCCCTCACTCAGACCCCCTCCTTCACACTCGGTTCCGTCGACTGCATCTTCATCGGTGACGAAGCCGATTTTGATTCCGACTCCGCCGCTGCCTACACCGCCCACGCCCAAGCCTCCAGCAACACCATCGACGGCTACGGCGCCATGCCCTACAACGGCAGCCTTCGCACCGGATTCGGCCCCAAAGCCAAACCCAAAGGCAATGGCAGCGCCGGCCTCATGGTCTTCGGATTCCTCGCCATCCTCGCTTGTGGCGCCGCCATCTTCCTCTTCAATAGCATGGGAAGTTGACCCTCAGCTCGCGTGAGCAACCCTCACGGAAGGCCACCCCAGGCAATCGCTTCGTGGCCCGCTCACCTCTTGACCCCATTTCAAAAACCCAGACCGGGCTCTCCTGCCCCTCCCGTCCTCTCTCAATCAATGTCCAATATCATCGTTGTCGGCGCCCAATGGGGTGATGAAGGAAAAGGCAAAATCGTCGATTACCTCACCGAAGGTACTGACGTCGTCGTGCGCGCCGCTGGCGGCAACAACGCCGGCCACACCGTCATCAATGGCGGTGAAAAATACATCCTCCACCTCATCCCCTCCGGCATCCTCTGGAAGGACAAACTCTGCGTCATCGGCAACGGCGTCGTCATGGACCCCATCGGCCTCATTGAGGAAATCAACAAACTCCGTGGCCAGGGTGTCGTCATCGAGCCGGACAACCTCCTCATCTCCGAAACCTGCCACCTCGTCCTCCCCTACCACCGCGCCCTCGACCTCGCTCGCGAAGTCAAACGCGGCGACAAAAAAATCGGCACCACCGGCCGCGGCATCGGCCCCGCCTACGCCGATAAAGTCGAACGCTCCGGCATCCGTGCCATCCTCCTGACTCGCCCCGCCGAACTCGAAGAGGAACTCCGCCACCGCATCGCCGAACACAACATCACCCTCCGTGATGTCGGTGTCGACGAAGTCCCCGCCGACGAAACCGTCGCCAAAATCCTCGCCGCTGCCGCCATCCTCGCCCCCCACGTTACCAACACCACCGTCCGCCTCCACGAAGCCATCCAGGCCGGTAAAAAACTCCTCTTCGAAGGCGCCCAAGGCACCTACCTCGACATCGATCACGGCAGCTACCCCTTCGTCACCTCCTCCAACACCACCGCCGGCGGCGCCTGCACCGGCTCCGGTGTCCCCCCTCGGATGATCGACCACGTCGTCGCCGTCGCCAAAGCCTACACCACCCGTGTCGGATCCGGCCCCTTCACCACCGAAAACGAAGCCATCGGCGACATGCTCCACAACATGGGCCGCGAATTCGGCGCCACCACCGGCCGCGCCCGTCGCTGCGGCTGGCTCGACATGGTCCTCATCCGCTACGCCGTCATGATCAACGGCGCCGATGAACTCGCCATCACCAACCTCGACGGCCTCGACGGCCTCGACTCCATCAAAATCTGCACCGCCTATCGCCTCGACGGCAAAGTCGTCAACTACCCCCCCGCCACCATCTCAGACATCGAGAAGTGCGAACCCATCTACGAAGAGCATCAAGGCTGGAAACAAGACCTCAGCGGCATCCGCGACTACAAGGACCTCCCTGATCTCGCCAAATCCTACCTCAATCGCCTCTCCGAACTCGCCGGCGCCCGCATCGCCCTCGTCGGCATCGGCCCCTCCCGCGACCAGACATTGATCGTCTAAAGCAGTCTGTTCCATGAGCCCGGGTGCCACGCGTTTCAAACAACGGTGCACCCGCCTCATCCCATGGCTCCTCATCGCTCCGCCAGTCATCTGGATCGGCGCCGCCTGGCTCGCCGCCCGCGAAATCACGCGTCCTACCCGCCGCCCCCTTCAGGACTACCACCAAGTCATCCTCAACGCCCCCGCCTCCCACGGCATCACCATCACGCCCTTCACCCTGAGTGACGGCACCCCCACCCTGCTCTGCCGCCCCGCCAGCTCCGGCACCCTCGACCAACGCGGCACCCTCCTGCGCTCCCAACTCCAACAGCGCAACCTCACCCTTCCGCCCACCGGCATCGAAAACAACGCCACCCTCGTCCTCCTCCACGGCCGACGAGGCCGCAAAGAAGACCTCCTCCCCATCGCTGTCCGCTTCTGCGCCACCGGCTTCCGCTGCCTCCTCATAGACCTCCCCGCCCACGGCGAAAACCCGTCTCCAGTCGCCACCTTCGGCCCCAACGAAGCCCCCCTACCCCTCAAAGCCCTCACCGAGGCCGCCACCAAATTCAACTTCCCCGCTCGCCCCGCCGGCCTCTGGGGCATGTCCATGGGCGGCTCCGTCGCCATCCACGCCACCGCCGCCACCCCCGCTCTTTGGGACGCCCTCATCATCGTCGCTAGTTTCGACCAACTCGCTCCCGTCATTCACCGACAAAGCACGCACCTGTTGGGCAGCACCCTCGGCACCCCCCTTTACGCCACCCTGAAGCCCTTTTTCAAAAGGCAATCCGGCATCCCTCTCGATCAAATCCAACCCGCCTCTCTCGCCCCCAACATCACCTGCCCCACCCTCATCGCCCATGGCGACGACGACCCCCTCATCCCCCTCGCTTCCGCCCGCCATCTCTTCGACGCCATCGGCACCCCCACCAAATCCTTCGTTAACGTCGGCAGCGGCACCCACGGCAACGTCCTCATCACTCCCCACCCCCTTTACGCCGACATGACCGCCTGGTTCCTCACCCACCTCCTACGTCAGCCTACTTCCGCATCCAAATCGCCCCCGAAAGGATCTCCGTCGGCTGAGGCGCAGTCACCCGCTTCGGCGCCGTGAAAAATCCGCCGACCTCCACACTCTTCGGCAGCATCAACCCATTGAACAAGACCCTCCGCTTCACCGCCGCTCCCACACCCGACAACGGCGGATCCGTCAGCGTAAATTCCCCCGTCACTCGCCCCGTCGTCGCCGATACCTGAACCATCACCCGGTTCGGGTTCCCCTCCGCTCCACTCGCCGGCAATACCATCCGGTTCTGCCTCGTCAAAGTCGGCTTCAAATCCGCTACCGGCGCCGCCGTGTCCGCTTGCACTCCCCCAACAAACCCCACCTGCATGTTCTCCACCACCTCAGCCAGCGCCAGCACATCCAGCAGCGCCTGCCCCTTCCCGGGCACCTGCCACATCTCACCCTTCATCCCCAAGCCCACCGGCCCCCTCATGTCCACTCCAAACCCTGCCGCATAGGTCCGATCGGTCGCACTTGACGGCCCCTTCTTCACCCAATCCAAATCACCCAGATACGTCCCCGTCAAAGCACTGATCCCATTCCCCATGACGGACCCTTGCACCCCATGCAACGCCAACCAAAACCCGCTCTCCCCATTCGGCCCCATCCACCCAGACCGCACCACGCTCGATCCCTGCGGCATCTTCCCAGACCACGCCACACGCCCATCCCGCCCCACCGTCATCACCGCATACCCTGACCCCTGCGGCACCGTCACATCACCCACCCATCCTGCCTTCAAATCCATCACCACATGCATCCGTCCCACTCTCGCCGCCTGAACCTCCGCGGTCTTCAACGCCCACACTCGCCGCCACCCTTCCACTCCCACTGCCATCCCTCCTACCCCCGGAGTCGCCGTGCCGATTGCCAAATGATCCGCCTTCAGTGTTACCTTCAACAAGACCGGCACATCCCCTGCCCGCACCACCGTCGCCACCACTTCCGGCTCCATCCCTGTCGCATGCCCGATCACTCCCCTCCACGCATGCGCCTTCCCCACCAGACTCAACGTCCCGGACACCGACCCACTCGCTGTCGTCACAAACGTCAAATTACCTCCCAAACCCCCACCCAATCCCGCATCCCGCCCCACTCGCATCTCAAACGTCCCCACCGCACTCCCCGGCAGCGCACTCACCACCAGCGTCATCACCCGCTTCTCCACCACATTCCC
>JAIYDW010000006.1 GCA_027487315.1 Verrucomicrobiaceae bacterium
GAAAGCTTCCGTCAACATGGCGCCGAACTCCATCCCGAAAAAAAGTCTCGCCTCGAACAAATCGAATCCGAACTCTCAAAAATCACCCAAAAGTACTCCGAGAACGTCCTCGATTCCACTAACGCCTGGGACCTGATCATCGACGACCCCACGCGCCTCAAGGGCCTCCCCCAAAGCGCCATCGATGCCGCCCGTCAGGAGGCCGAAGCCAAAAACCTCGGCACCCCGGAAGCCCCCCAATTCCGCTTCACCCTCAAAGCCCCCTCGCTCATCCCCGTTCTCGAATACCTCGAAGATGAAGACATCCGCCAGCAAGTCTGGCAGGCCTCCACCCGCATCGGCAACAGCGAAACCCACGACAATACCCCTCTCGTTTGGCAGATCCTCGCTCTCCGACACGAAAAAGCCCGCCTCCTCGGCCAGGAGCATTTCGCAGATCAAGTCCTCCAACAGCGCATGGCGCGCACCGGCCGCGCCGCCCTGAAATTCATCGACGACCTCCACGAACGCATCCGCCCGGCCTTCGAAAAAGAAACCATTCAACTCCAAGAGTTTCGCGCCGATGCCCAACACCGGGCCCCCGACCTTTTCGAACCTTGGCAAGTGGCCTTCTGGGCCGAAAAACAACGCCGCGCCGAATACGACTTCGACCCCGAAGAACTCCGACCCTGGTTCCCCCTTGATCAAGTCCTCGCCGGCATGTTCCACCTCGCCGAGCGCGTCTTCAATCTTTCCATCACCCCCCGTGATACCGTCTTCATCTCCCCCGAGAACGATTCCCCTCCCACCGTCAGCACTCGCCCAAATGACGAAGGTCCCGTCGAGGTCTGGCATCCCTCCGTCAAATTTTACGAAGTCCGCAACGAAAAAGGCACCCACATCGGCTCCTTCTACGCCGACTGGCATCCGCGCGACTCCAAACGCGGCGGTGCCTGGATGAACTATCTCAAAATGGGCCTTCCCCCGGCCAATGGCGAGGATCGCCGCCTCCACCTCGGCCTCATCTGCGGCAACATGACTCCGCCGCTCGATGGCAAACCCGCCCTTCTCACCCACGATGAAGTTTGCACCGTCTTCCATGAATTCGGCCACCTCCTCCACCAACTCTGCGGTAACGTCGAAATCCCATCACTCAATGGCGTCAGCGTCTATTGGGACTTCGTCGAACTTCCCTCCCAAATCATGGAGAACTTCTGCTGGGAACGCGAGAGCCTGGACCTCTTCGCTCGCCATTTCGAATCCGGCGATCCGGTTCCAAGTCGTCTCTTCAAAAAACTCATCGCAGCCCGGAACTTCCGCTCTGCCAGCGCCATGATGCGCCAGCTCGCCTTCGGCAAGCTCGACCTCGAACTCCACATGAATCCACCTTCCGAGACCAACCAGGATCTCGACGCCCTATCCCGCCGCCTTCTCTCCGGCTACCTCATGCCCTTGAAAACCGAGCCTCCAACGCTCCTCCGCCGCTTCGGTCACCTGTTTAGCAATCCCGTAGGCTACGCAGCCGGTTACTACAGCTACAAATGGGCCGAAGTGCTTGATGCCGACGCCTTCACTCGCTTCCAAAAAGAAGGCGTTCTCAATCCCCAAGTCGGCCGCGATTTCCGTGACAAAATCCTCTCCCGGGGCAATTCCGAAGACCCCGCCCAATTGTTCCGCGACTTCATGGGCAGAGATCCCGAACCCCTCGCCCTTCTGATCCGCAGCGGCCTCGCGTAGTCCAGATTTCCTAAGCACCCCCTTTTGTGACAAATGTGACGAAATTGAAACGTCACTTGACCTTGACACCCTTTCCATCGCACCATGCCGTGGAAAGCAACCGTCACACGCCATGGAAATTCACCTCGATAAAGCCCGCAAGCTCATTGATCAGCTTGAAAAGACCCTTAACGAAACCGCCAGCCAAACCAACTCCGCACGCGAGTTGCTTGGCCAATGGCTCACCAAAGGCGAAGCGACTCTCCGCACCAAAAGCGCTGCCGCTCTCAAACAAGTTCGCAAACGCGCCGACCGCTTCACCGAAGCGCTGACAGAACTCGAAAAAAACATCAGCAAGTCTCTCGACAAACTGACCGAGCAAGTCGCCGGCAAGCCATCCCCTGCCCCAAAAAAGCTCGCCATCAAAAAACCCGCCAAAAAGGCTACCAAAAAAGCCGCTAAACCTGCTCCCAAACCCGCAGCGAAAAAAGCGCCCACCAAAATGAAGTAACCCGAGCACACTTCCGGGAAGGATCGCTCCGTCGGGACAAGATGGAGCCGTGAGGCAAGTTTGAGAACATGGACAGAGGACCCTCTGCCTTCCGAATTTCTCTGGCCACACCTTTGACTCGGTCCAGCGCCCATCGGTAGCATTCCGTAAAAGGATCCAGCTCGCATCAGGAGAACTTCGGTTTTCAGGTTGCAAGCTGCCTTTTTCAAAGGCAAATCTCCCCTCGCGAACTTCACCGGACGATTCGCCACTCACCCCGGCACCTCATGCAATTTGTTTTTCCTACAAACCTGGACCTAGGCCACGAACACAGCGAAGGGTTCCACCAAGACCTCCTCCGCGGCCTCACTCACAAGTTAAACAATCTCCTCGCCGTCATCCAAGGCTTCAGCAGCCTGATCCTCATGACCGATGATCTTGACGCCGGCGTCGCTGAGAACATGCAGCATATCCGCGAGGCCTCCGTCGGTGTCTCCGGCCTCAGCGAACGCATCCGGGCAGCCGGCGGTTGCGCCAAAGTCTCCCCCCAATCTCTCAACCTGAACGAATACCTTGGCATGGTTGAGACAAGCCTCTCCGAACCCTTCAACAAGGCCGGTGTCTCATTCGAAATGGACATCCAACCTGGCCTCCCGCTTGTCCACGTTGACCCCGCTCGACTCAAAGAAATCCTCATCGAACTCCTTCGCAACGCTGCCGAAGCCTGTCAAAAGACCGGCGGTCGCGCCATGCTTAAGGTCTGTGGCCCCGGCGTCATCACTCCAGAGTCCGAGCGCAGGGTCGACATTCTCGTCAGCAATACAGGCTCTCAAATCCCTCAGGACAAACTCGCCGAAGTCTTCCGCCCCTTCCACGGCACCAAAAACAGCAATCACCTCGGCCTCGGTCTCACGATCGCGACCATGCTCGCTCATCAACTCAAGATTCAGGTCGGCGTCGCCTCGGAAAACAACACCACCACTTTCTGGTTGAGTTGCCCCGCCGCCTAGCAGAGCGGCCGGCCACTTCCCAATCCTTCGTTGAACGAAGGCCTTCGCGAATTCATCTCACGGATGAATTCTCCTCATCATCTCGACCGCTGCCGCCCTTGCTTCGTAAGGCAATGCCAGTATCCTGAACGCACCCCGCAGTTCAAAATCCCCAAATAGAAAAACTCTCATGGAAAACCCCTTCCAGGAAACCCTCATCCAGAAGAACCGTGCTGAACCCTGCTCCGTCGTCATCTTTGGTGCCACGGGCGATCTCACTCACCGCAAACTCATCCCCGCCCTCTACAACATCGCAGCCTGCGGAGACCTCCCTCCCCAGTTCAAGGTAGTCGGCTTCGCTCGTCGTGAAAAAAGCGACGACGTCTTCCGCTCCGAACTCGAAACCGCCAATAAAAAACACTCCCGCCAAGCCCACACCCAAGAGCTGTGGTCCGGTTTCTCTCAGTCCATTCACTACCATCAAAGCGAGTTCCAGGATGTCGAAGGCTACAAAGCCCTGGGCCGTCTCCTCGACCAGTTCGATGTCGAACGCGGCACCACCGCCAACCGCCTCTTCTACCTCGCCTCAGCCCCCGAATTCTTTAAACCCATCCTCGAACACCTCAAAGCCGCCGGCCTTCACGTGCCTCCTCAAGGCAAGTGGGCCCGCGTCGTCTGCGAGAAACCCTTCGGCAAAGACCTCGCCACCGCCCGCGGCCTCAACGAAGCCGTCGCCAACACGTTCGCCGAAAAGGACACCTACCGCATCGACCATTATCTGGGCAAGGAAACCGCCCAAAACATCATGGTCCTGCGCTTCGCCAACTCCATCTTCGAACCCAATTGGAATTCCCGATACATCGATCACATCCAGATCACCTGCGCGGAAAATCTCGGCATGGAAGGCGGCCGCGGCGGCTACTACGACACCGCCGGCGCCCTGCGAGACATGGTCCAAAACCATCTCTTTCAACTCCTCAGCCTCGTCGCCATGGAACCTCCAACCGATTTGAGTGCCGATGCCGTTCGCGATGAAAAAGTCAAAGTCATCCGCTCCCTTCGACCACTCATCGGCCCCAATGCCGTCGGCCAAAACGTCATCCGCGCTCAATACACCACCGGCTCCGTCGATGGCGTCGCCCGCCCTGGCTACCGCCAGGAAGACCGAGTCAATCCTGAATCGCAAACCGAAGCCTACGTCGCACTCCGTCTCTTCGTCGACACCTGGCGCTGGCAGGGCGTCCCGTTCTACATTCGCGTCGGCAAACAACTCCCCAAAAAGGCCACCGAAATCTCCGTCCACTTCAAACGCCCACCCCAAGTCCCCTTCGCCACCAGCAAACTCATCGACAACAGCGAGAACACCCTCGTCATCCGCATTCAGCCCGACGAAGGCATGGCCCTCCGCATCCTCTGCAAACAACCCGGCCAAGCCCTCTCCATGCAGCCGGTGAAAATGGATTTTCGCTACTCCTCCAGCTTCGGCAAAGCCAGCCCGGAAGCCTACGAGCGACTCCTCCTCGACGCCATGGCCGGCGACGCCACCCTCTTCGCTCGTCGCGACGAAGTCGAAAACGCCTGGAAGTTCATCGACGAAATCCAAGCCGCCTGGCACAAATCCGACACCCCACCTCCCATGTGCGAATACCCCGCCGGCTCCTGGGGCCCCAAAGAAGCCGACCAACTCCTCGCCCAAAACGGTCACGAGTGGCGTCTGCTTTGATTGCAACGCTATGGCTCTCGACCCAACATCACCCGACGCTGACGAATCCTTTTTCGCAGACCCTGTTCTCCTTGACGCCGTGAAGAAATTCGCCTCCGCCCTCGATTCCTCGATGCCCGCCTGGCGCTCGAATCTCAGCACCATCGAAAAACTCACCTGCGGTCACACCTACACCTTCGATACCTCTCGATTGCAGCTGCCCCCGCGGGAAAATTGATCAACCAAGCACTATCCCGCCCCCACCATGCCCTTCCCAGCCCTCTCCGAAAATGACCTCGCACGCCTCGGCATGGAGGTCCCCCTCGCACGCGTCGACAAATCCCTCGCCGAACTCTGGGAAAACGACAGCGCCAAAACCCGCGCCTCCCTCATCAACTTCGCCATCTACACCGAGAGTGCCTCCGACCTCTCCCGAAACATGGAATTGCTCGAGGCCATCACCGCCGAGCACGCCTGCCGCGCCCTCCTCATCCTCAACCTCCCGGACGCCCCCGCCCCAAACGCCCGCGCCTTCATCAACGCCCTCTGCCGCCCATACCAGGGCCAGCAAGTCGTCTGCTCCGAACAGGTCGCCTTCATCCTCGAACAGGCCACCCCACAGGCCGTCCAAAACATCGTCTTCGCCCATCTCGACTCCGACCTCCCCCTCATCGTCCTCTGGCAAGGCACCCTCACCCGCAACTTCGACGAACGCCTCTATTCCCACATCGACACCCTCATCGTCGACAGCTCCCTCTGGCAAAACCCCGCCATCGAACTTTCCGCCCTCACCACCGCCCTCGAAAGTGAAACCGCCGACTTTGACGTCCGCGACCTCAGTTGGACCCGCTCCCACTTCCTTCGCACTTCCCTCGCCACCTGCTTCCAGGACGCCCGCGCCCTCGAACACCTCCCAGCCATCACCCAGATCGAAATCACGCACGCCTCCGAACACCGCATGGCCGCGCTCCTCCTCGGAGCCTGGATCGCCCAACGGCTCGGCGGCACCCCCTCCTCAAACCTCACCTTCCCCCGCGCAAACGGCCCTTCCATCCAATTCACCCTCACCTCGGTCTCAACCGGACCCTCCCTCCAAAAACTCCACCTCACCGGTCCCAACGTCCAAATCCAAATCAGCCGCCACTCCGACTCCCGCTTCGTCCAGGTCTGCACCTCCTGTCCCAACCACAAAACACAGGAAATCTACCCCGCCGATGTCGAAACCGACGCCGAACTCATCGGCGAGCAACTCTCCCGCGCCGGTGGCCGCACCCTCTACTCCAGCCTCATCCCACAGCTCCGCGAGCTGCTCAAGTAACGAAGCCAAAACCCAACGGCTCACTTCTTGAACAAATCCGCCAGCGCCTTCAATCCCGAAGCATCCGCTGGCTTCATCGCCGAGGCTATCACCGCCTCCTGCAGCGCCACCAGTTCCGCAATGCCCTTCTTCCCGAACGCCAGCATCGCCTCCAAATCACCGGGCGAAAAAGTCGACTCCTCACCGCTCCCCTGCACCTCCACAAACTGACCCGCCTCAGTCATCACAATGTTGCTGTCCACATCCGCCTTCGCGTCTTCCTCATAGCAGAGATCCAGCAAACATTCCCCTTTCACCATCCCCACACTCACCGCCGCCACCTTGCTCTTCAGCGGATTCCGCGTCAGCTTGCCCGCCTCCAATAGCCGGTTGAACGCAATCGCCGAAGCCACACAAGCCCCGGTAATAGACGCCGTCCGCGTCCCTCCATCCGCCTGCAGCACATCGCAGTCAACCCACAGCGTCCGCGCCCCAAGCTTCTCCAAATCCACCACTGCCCGCAAACTCCGCCCGATCAATCGCTGAATCTCCGTGCTCCGTCCGTCAATCTTCCCCCGCGAACTATCCCGATCCTTCCTCTGGTGTGTCGAATACGGCAGCATCGCATACTCAGCCGTCAGCCATCCCCCCTTCACATTCTGCCGCTTCATCCACATCGGCACCTCATCCTGAATCGTCGCCGCGCAAATCACCCGCGTGTTCCCAAAACTCATCAATACCGACGCCGTCGCATGCGGCGCCACATCCGTGATGAAGCTGATTTCCCTCAACTGATCCGCTGTTCTTCCGTCGATTCTAGGCATCCCCGCACTTAACACACCCAACGCCCCTGTCCATCACCAACCCGCCACCGCACCACTCCGACCCGCATCCAAATCCGCCCCCACCTGCTCAAACGCCTCCGCCAATCGCACCCAATCCTCTACCTCATGCACCCACCCCCCACTCACCCGCACCACCCGCCTCAACTCCTCCTCCGTCGCCCCCAACGCTCGCACCACCACTGACGCCCCTTCCTTCCCCGAACTGCACGCCGACCCCGTCGAAATCGCAAACCCCGCCTGCGACAACCTCGTCAGCCACTTCAAATTCGAATGCCTCGGCATCACCACTAGCGACGTGTTCCACAGCCTCCTCCCGCCTCCCCCAATCACCCGCAACCCCGGAAACACCTCCTTCATCCGTCTCTCAAACACATCCCGCCCCTCCGGCGACCCCGCCTTCGCACACGCCTCCAGCGCCGTCACCATCGACTCCACCCCCGCATAGTCCTCCGTCCCCGCCCGTCGCCCCTCCTCCTGCGGCCCGCCAAAAAGCAAACGCCACCTGCCCTCCTCCCCCTCCGGCAACACCACAAACCCCACCCCCTTCGGCCCGCCAAACTTGTGCCCCGACCCCGAAACCAAATCACAATCCCCCAGCCTCTCCGCCCCCATCTTCCCCACCCACTGCGCTGCATCGCAGTGAAACCTCACCCCCTCCTCGCGACACAGCGCCGCTGCCTCCCACCACGGTTGCAACGCCCCGCTCTCATTGTTCGCCGCCATCATCGAAACCAGCGCCGCCCGCCCCCGATTCTCCTCCAGCCACCTCGCCACCTCCGCCACTTCCACCACACCCTCATCCGAAACTGGCAACTCATCCACCCGTGCCGCTCCCAGCCAATGCCGCGCCGCCTCCCGCACACTCGGATGCTCCACCGCCGAGATCGCCACCCGATCCCCCTCTCCCATCCGCCGCGCCAAACTCGCAAACACCAGATTATTCCCCTCCGTCGCCCCCCCCGTGAAAACCAACCGCTCCGGTTCACAACTCAGCACATCCCCCATCCGCTCCCTCGCCATCTCCAGCGCCTGACTCGCCAACCCTGCATCCCGATACAAACTCGACGGATTCTGCCAGTGCCGCCCCACCGCCCCGATCCACGCCCCTTGCGCCGCCGCACTCAACGGCGTCGTCGCATTGAAATCAAAATACCGCCTCAGCGTCTCCATCGCCACATCAAGCAATCATCACCCCATGGAGGCAACCTCGATTTCACTCCATCCCAATCAAAGACGTCCGGCACAGTGACGCATACAACCCGTCATGCGCCACCAACTCCTCATGCGTCCCCGACTCCTTCACCCGCCCCCTCTCAATCACATAAATCCGGTCCGCATGCCTCACCGTCGAAAGCCGGTGCGCAATCACAAAACTCGTTCGCTCCTTCATCAACCGATCCAGCGCCTCCTGGATCAATCGCTCCGTCTCCGTATCCACACTCGCCGTCGCCTCGTCCAGCAGCAAAATCGGCGGGTTCCTCAGCAACGCCCTCGCAATCGAAACACGCTGCTTCTCTCCCACACTCAACTTCACCCCGCGCTCACCCACCTTCGTGTCCAGCCCCTCCGGCAACCGCTCCACAAACCCCTTCGCATTCGCACTCTCCAGCACCTCCCACAGCATCGCCTCCGTCGCATCCCGCCGCCCAATAATGAGGTTCTCCCGCACCGTCCCGTTAAACAAAAAACTCTCCTGTGTCACATAGCCGATCTTCGACCTCAACTCACGCTTGTTCATCTCATGCACCGGCGTCCCGTCGATCGTGATCACCCCATGGTCATACTCATAAAACCGCGTCAGCAGATTGATCAGTGTGCTCTTCCCCGCCCCTGTCGGCCCCACCAGCGCAATCGTCTCACCCGGCTTCGCTCGCAAATCAATCCCCTCTACCGTCGGCATCTGCCCGCTATACGAAAAGCCCACTCCCTCAAACACTACCTCACCGCGAATCCCGTCCAACACCACCCCCGAGGACGCCTCCACATCCCTCTCCGGCTCCGAGTCCAAAATATCAAACACCCGCTCCCCGGCCGCCCGCCCGCTTTGCAGGATCTGATTCAACTGATGCAAACTCTCAATCGGCGAATAAAAGAAATTCAACAGCACCAAAAACGCCGTCAACTCCCCCACCTGAATCCGCTCCTCCATCAGAGCCCGCGCTCCCACCCACAGCACCAGCACCAACCCGCAACTCGTCAAAAAGTTCATCCCCGGCCGATACATCGACCACACCTTCATCAAGTGCATCGTCGCCGACTTCACCTCTGCGCTCGCCCGATTGAACCTCGCCAGCTCCTCGTTCTCAATCGCATACGCCTTGATCTGCCGCATCCCCGCCACGTTATCGTGCAGGAGCGAATTCATCGCACTCGTCGCCCGCCGCACCTTCCGATGCCGATCCCGCGCGCTCTTCGTGTACCAAACCGCTCCCGCCATCAAAAACGGCACCGGCACCAGCGCCACCAGCGCCAGTTTCGCATCCGCCTGAAACATGAACGCCCCCACCACCACAATCTGAATCACCGAAACCAACCCCTGCTCAATGCCATCGATCAACACCCGCTCCACCGACGGCACATCCTCAGACACCGTCGTCATGATATCCCCCGTTGGCCGGTTATCAAACCACCGCAACGGCAGCCACTGCAACCGCTCATACAGATCACTCCTCAAATCATAAATCACCTTCTGCTCAAACCCGTTGTTCAACCGAATCCGCAACCCGTTGAACAAATGCTGGCAAAAATACGCCCCCAGAGCCGTGAAAATCAGCGGCACCAGCCGGTCCCATTCCTTGTTCGGCACCACCTGATCCATCACTTCCCGCGTCACCGCCGGAAACACCACCACCATCAGCGTCCCCCCCACAGCACACACCAACTGCGCCACCGCCATCGCAGGATAGCGCTTCAAATAAGCAAAGACTCGGAGAATGGTTTTCAGAACGAGAGGATAGGAAGGAACATACGTCCGTCAATACACCTCAGGCGCTAAAGCAAAGTGCTGTCATCCGCCTTCTCCAACCGCCCAATCTTCTTCTTGATGATCTCCAACTGAATCGTCAGCTCATACCCCGCCTTGATGCAGTCCGACTGCGTCTCCGCGTCCCCCAGCTTGTGAATCGCTGGCGAAATCTTCATCATCTGAAGGGCAATGTTCTTGCAGGCTTCACGAATTTGCAAAATAGCGGCGGCTCGATCCATAACCTCGACTTTAAATCGGAAGCATCACTTCGCAACCTTTGCCCCCAGGCCGTGTTCCACCTCCCCATGAAGGCTTCCCTCCTCACCCTCCTCACCCTCCTGCTCCTTGCCACCGCCGCCTCCCAAGCCTCCGACTGGCCCCGCTTCCTCGGCCCGAAAGGCGATGCCACCGCCCCCGAAGCCAAAGTCCCCCTAACCTGGTCCCCCAAAGAAAACATCCTCTGGCGCTCCCCCATCCCCGGCCCCGGCTCCTCCAGCCCCATCGTCTGGGGAGACAAAGTCTACCTCACCTGCTGGACCGGCTACGGCACCGCCGACATGGGCAGTGACATCACCAAACTCACCCGCCACCTCCTCTGCTACAGCCTTAAAGACGGCAAAAAACTCTGGCAAGCCGATGTCCCCTCCGAACAACCCGAAGACCCCTACCAAGGCTTCATCACCGAGCACGGTTACGCCACCCACACCCCCGTCACTGATGGCAAGCACATCTACGTCTTCTTCGGCAAATCCGGCGCCCTCGCCTTCGACATGTCCGGCAAAAAACTCTGGCAGACCAACCTCGGCAAATCCTCCTCCTCCAAACGCTGGGGCTCCGCTGCCAGCCCGATCCTCCACGACGGCAAACTCATCGTCAACGCCTCCGACGAAGGCCGCGCCCTCGTCGCTCTCGACATCGAGTCCGGCTCCATCCTCTGGAAAGCTGAAGGCGACAACCTCGACTCCGCCTACGGCACCCCCGCCATCGTCAAACGCGCCGACACCCTCGATCTCGTCCTCGCCGTCCCCCAGGAACTCTGGGGCCTCAATCCTGACACCGGCAAACTCCGCTGGTTCGCCAACCACAGCCTCCCCGGCAACGTCTCCCCCACCGTCATCAACGGCGGCGACAAACTCTTCGTCTTCGGCGGCTACCCCACCACCGGCAGCGCCGCCTTCAAAATCGGCGGCACTGGCGACCTCACAGAATCCAACAAACTCTGGCACACCAACACCAGCTCCTACGTCCCCACCCCCGTCCTCCACGACGGTCACCTCTACGTCATCAACGACCAAGGCTTCGCCACCTGCCTGAACGCCGAAACCGGCGAGGACGTCTACCGCGAGCGCGCAATCCAGGACGGCCCCCGTGGCCGCGGCAAACCCTTTTACGCCTCCCCCGTCCTCATAGGCGACCGCCTCTACTGCGTCTCCCGCAAATCCGGCACCTTCGTCCTCGCCGCCAAACCCAAGTTCGAAGAACTCGCCCGCAACGTCATCGACACCGACGACTCCCAGTTCAACGCCACCCCCGCCGTCACCGGCAACACCCTCCTCCTCCGCTCCGACAAGTTCCTCTACGCTATCGGCACCAAATAGACCGACACAGACTGCAAACCCTGACCCATTCTCAACGTATGGGTCAGTCATGTTCCGTTCCCTCTTCATCGCCCTCGTCGCCGCCGCGCTCACCCCCGCCCTCACTCAAGCCCAAAACATCCGCGCCGGCATCATCGGCCTCGATACCTCCCACGCCATCGCGTTCACCAAACTCCTCAACGCCAAAACCCCTCAGCCTCCGGAACTCATGGGCGTCCGCGTCGTCGCCGCTTATCCCCAGGGCAGCAAAGACATCGAGTCCAGCACCAAACGCGTCCCCGAACTCACCCAGCAAGTCAAAGACCAGGGCGTCGAAATCGTCTCCTCCATCAATGACCTCCTCGACAAAGTCGACGTCGTCTTCCTCGAGTCCAATGACGGCCGCCCTCACCTTGAGCAAGTCCTCCCCTGCCTCGAAGCCGGCAAACCCACCTTCATCGACAAACCCATCGCTGGCACCCTTGCCGACGCCATCCGCATCTTCGAAGCCGCCGCCAAAACACACACGCCCATCTTCTCCTCCTCCTCCCTCCGCTTCGGCAAAAACACCCAGGCCGTGCGCCAGGGCAGCATCGGCAAAGTCATCAAAGCAGACACCCGTAGTCCCGCCTCCCTCGAACCCACCCACCCGGACCTCTTCTGGTATGGCATCCACGGCGTCGAATCCCTCTTCACCACCATGGGCACCGGCTGCCTCTCCGTCAAACGCGGCACCACCGACGATGGCAAAATCCAAGTCACCGGCACCTGGGACGGCAATCGCACCGGCATCTTCCGCGAGTCCAGCGACACCCGCAAAGGCTACGCAGGCACCGCCACCAATGCCGAAGGCAAGTCCGCCGAAGTCGGTGGCTTCGATGGCTACCAACCTCTGCTCAATCAGATCATCCACTTCTTCCGCACCGGCGTCGCCCCAGTTACCCCCGAGGAAACCCTCGAGATCTACGCCTTCATGGAAGCCGCCGACGAAAGCAAACGCCGCAACGGCGCCGAAGTCTCCCTCGCCGAAGTCATGGCCAAAGCCAAACAGGAAATCGTGGCTAATCCCTGAGTCACCACCTCAGCTCTTCCTCGTCCATTACACGAAACAAGATTCGATCGGCGTTATGGGGTTGAACCATTGAATGCTGCGGACCCCGTTCGCGTCCCATCGCAAACCGCACCCCGCGCGTAATCAATTCGCAAACCCAATCAGACCATGAAAAACAAACCCGTTAAAGTCATCTCCACTCTCGCCATCGCCGCCCTCGGTGTGACCGCGTTGACCTTCGCCCAGGACGGCAATAAAAAAGACAACGCCCCAAAAGCGAACAACCCCACCGAACTCGGTTCCCAACTCAAGCGGGACGAAAGTGCCCTGCCCGCCAATGGCCAGCTCCAAATGAGCTACGCCACCGTCGTCGAAAACATCCTCCCCAGCGTCGTCACCATCTTCCCCTCCTCTCCCGCAGAAGGCACCGGTGAAGACTTCGATCCTCGCGACCTCGAGCAAATCCCTCCTGCTCTCCGCCCCTTCTTCTACCGCCACTTCGGCATCCCCGAAGAAAGTGATCCCTTCGAAAAACAAGACCCCCGCCGCCGCAACCAACCCGCCCCCACCCCCCGCGAAGACGCTCCCCGCCAGCGTGGCGTCGGCTCCGGCGTCATCATCACCGCAGACGGCTACATCCTCACCAACAACCACGTCGTTGAAGGCGCTGATGATATCGAAGTCTCCGTCGAATCCAACGGCTCACGCAAAACCTACAAAGCCGAAGTCATCGGCACCGATCCTCTCACCGACGTCGGTCTCATCAAAATCGAAGCTTCAGGCCTCACCCCCGCCACCATCGGCAATAGCAAAGCCCTCCGGGTCGGTGACGTCGTCCTCGCCGCTGGCGCCCCCATGCAGCTCAACCTCTCCGTCACTCAAGGCATCGTCAGTGCCCTCGGACGCAGCGGCATGAATGTCGTCGGCAACGGCCGCATGGCCGGCTACGAAGACTTCATCCAAACCGACGCCGCCATCAACCCCGGCAACTCCGGCGGTCCCCTTGTCGACGCCCTCGGCCGCGTCATCGGCATCAACACCGCCATCCTCTCACGCACCGGCATGAACGGCGGCATCGGCTTCGCCATCCCCATCCACATGGCCCTCAACATCGTCGACGACCTCCTCGATGACGGCGAAGTCCAGCGAGGCTACCTCGGCGTTCAAATCACCGACCTCGACCTCGAAAAATCCGAAGCCCTCGGCCTCAAGGATCAAGGCGGCGCCCTCGTCACCATGGTCGGTGGCGAATCCCCTGCCGAAAAAGCCGGCATCGAACCCGGTGACGTCATCGTCAATGCCGACGGCTCACGAGTCGACAGCAGCGGCCGCCTGCGCCTCATGATCAGCGCCATCAAACCCGGCAAAGCCGTCCCCCTCGAAATCCTTCGCAACGGCGAGCGCATCACCCTCAACGCCACCCTCGACGAACTCCCCGCCGAAGCCCTCGCCGGCAACAGCCCCGCCACCATGCCCCGTGGCAAAGGCCCCGGCAAAAACAGCGAAATCATCCCCGGCCTCATCGCCAAGGAACTCACCCCCCAACTCCGCAAACAATCCAAAATCCCCGATGAAATCGAAGGCCTCCTCGTCGAAGAAGTCGACCCCCAAAGCCGCGCCGCCTCCATGGGCATCCAGAAAGGCGACGTCATCCAGGAAATCAATCGCACCCCTGTGGAAAACCTGACCGACGCCAAAGAACTCGTCGCCGGCACCCAGCGCACCGCCCTCCTCCGCGTCTTCCGGGATGGCGACTCCATGCTCGTCATGGTCGGCCTCGACCGCAAAGGCAAGTAATCCTCTCCCCGCTCCTCCTCACACCGCCGCACGCTTCACCGCCTGCGGCGGTTTTTTTGTGCCCTCCACTACCTCCGGCTCAACCGGTAAAACAACACCCCGCCAATCGCCAAAAACAACACATTCGGCACCCACATCAACAGGTGCGGATACGACCCCGGCTGGTCGCTCAAAATGTCCCCCACCAGGATGAACACCATGTACACCAGCGCCGTCACCAAACTCAGCGCAAATCCCGCCGATGTCTCCCGCCTCTGCGCCGTCACCCCCAGCGGAATCCCCACCAAAGCAAACGTCAGACACGCCAGCGGAAAACTGTAGCGCTTGTTCAACTCCGTCTTCGACGAACTGAACTGCTTCTTGTCCATCGCCACCTTCGTCACACTGTCCTCACGCGTCTGCATCTCCTGCCACAACTGCTCCGTGCTCTTCATGCTCGCATTCACCCGCTCCGTCCGGTCCCTCAATCGCGAAAGCTCGATCGTTAGCGCCGTCTCATCAAAGTGGATGAAGTCCACATTCTCAATGTTGCTCTCCGGATCCAGCTGCACCGACTCCACATCCGCGTCCTCCAACTTCAATACAAAATCCAAAACCCCCGGCGTGATCTCCAACCGCGCTTTATCCGCCCGAATCGTCCGCTTCACCTTCCCACCTTCAATCTCCAAAATCGTCAAGTCCTTCAACGTATCGCCATCCCGCCCCCCGGTGTAAATACGATACCCCGGCAGCTTGTCCAACACCCGGTTCTCCTGAAACAACGCGGCCGGATCCTCCGTCGCCACCTGGTAAAACAACATCTTCATCTTGTTCTTCGCCGCCGGCGCCACATCCACATTCACCCAGTAACACACCCCCGAAAGCACCGCCGCCAGCAGGAACACCGGCAAACAAATCCGCGCCATCGACATCCCCGTCATCCGCAACGACACCAACTCGTTGTCCGCAGACATCCGTCCATACACCAGCAAAATCGACGTCAAAAACGCCCACGGTATCGTGAAAATCAAAGAGAACGGAATCACCAGCAGCACAAACTGCCCCACCAGTGCCATCGGCAACTCCGTGTTGCCCAGCAGTTGATCCAGCTTCTTGTAAACATTCCCCAGCACCATCACCCCGCTCAACACCACCACACCTGTCAGCGTCGCCGTCCAAACTTGGCGGCCAATGTAGCGGTCAAAAATGCGCGGGAACATGCCTTCAACAGGGCCTTAAGGTGAAACCAGCACTCCGAATGTCGTCTCCAACACCCCAGTCCTCTTTCCCCCATCCTCAGTCTTCAAACCTCAGCACAAACTCACCCCCCTTTTGCAGGTTCAGGCGGTCTCTCACTTCCAATTCCAAGTAGCCCGTGTCCGTTTGAATCCAGTTCAACCGCCGCAGCAGCTTGTCCCGATCCTCCCGCAATCCGTCAGCTTCTTGCTCCAGCAAGGCCAGCTTCGCCCGCATCGCATTCTGCTCATGCAACGGCTGCTTCACACTCGCCAGGATCGCCGCAAACACCAGGAGCACCAGGACCCCCTTGCCCAACCGAATCCCCCAGCGCAACCACCTGTCAGTGGCTTGCTCCGGTGTCAATCGATGGCCTTGGATTTCCTGGTAACTCATGATGTGCAGCTCCTTTCAATAGTTCAAATAAGGCCTCTCGGCCCGATCTCTAGACCCGCATCCGGCCACCAAAAACCGCGCTGTCACCCAGCTCCTGCTCAATCCGCAGCAACTGGTTGTACTTCGCGATCCGGTCGGACCGGCTCAGGGATCCCGTCTTGATCTGTCCAGCGTTCGTCGCCACCGCGATGTCCGCGATCGTCGAGTCTTCGGTCTCGCCCGAACGGTGACTGATCACCGACGTGTAGCGGTTCTCTTTCGCCAGTTCCACCGAGTCAAACGTCTCCGTCAGGGAGCCAATTTGATTCACCTTCACCAGGATCGAGTTCGCCACGCCCAGATCGATCCCCTTGCGCAGGAACTCGACGTTCGTCACAAACAAATCATCACCCACCAGTTGCGTCGTCGCACCCAGCTTGTCGGTCAGCACCTTCCAGCCGTCCCAATCGTTCTCAGCACAACCGTCTTCGATCGAAATGATCGGATACTTCGCCTGCAATCCAGCATAGTAATCCACCAGCTCAGACGCCGTGCGCTTGCTGCCGTCGGACTTCTTGAACACATACAAGCCGCTCTCCTTGTCGAAGAACTCGGAAGACGCCACGTCCAAGGCAATCGCGATGTCCGTGCCAATCTTGTAGCCAGCCTTTTCAATCGCCTGTGCGATCACTTCCAGCGCATCGTCAGCCGACTTCAGCGTCGGGGCAAAACCCCCTTCATCACCCACCGCCGTGCTCAGACCGCGATCATGCAGGATCTTCTTCAACGCATGGAACACTTCCGCCCCATAACGCAACGCCTCGGAGAACGTCGGCGCGCCCTTCGGCATGATCATGAATTCTTGGAAATCAATCGGCGCATCCGAGTGCGCACCACCGTTGATGATGTTCATCATCGGCACTGGCAGCACCTTCGCATTCGGCCCGCCAAGGTACTTGTAAAGTGGCTGGCCCAGCTGAATCGCCGCAGCTTTCGCCACCGCCATCGAAACACCCAGGATCGCGTTCGCGCCCAGCTTCGACTTCGTCTTCGTGCCATCCAGTTCCAGCATCGACTTGTCGACACCCAATTGATCCGCCGCATCAAACCCGATGATCGCATCCGCAATCTCGTCGTTCACCGAAGCAACAGCCTTCAACACGCCCTTGCCCAGATAACGCTTCTTATCGCCATCACGCAGTTCCAGCGCTTCGTGCTCTCCGGTGCTCGCACCGCTCGGCACTGCCGCCCGGCCAATCGCTCCGCCGTCAAGCATCACATCCACCTCAACGGTAGGGTTTCCGCGCGAATCGAGGATCTCGCGCCCGGTTACAGCCACAATGGTCAGTTCGTCCATGATCTGATTTCTTTAAGTATTGCTAATAATTTGGGGATTTCAACAACCGGCTTCCGAAAAATCAGTCGCCAGCTCCCTTCCCGATACCCCGATTCCCGCCCCGCACAACTTCCAATCGTCTTTCATCACCTCCCCCGAACCACTTGCCAATCCCCCTCCCCGCTCGTATAACCTCCTGTCACGACAGGGGCGTCCCACCGCAGGGACTGAGACGGATCGTATCCGAACCCTCCGAACCTGATGCGGGTCATGCCGCCGAAGGGAGTTCGCTCGGAGGTTCATCTCAGTCTCGGCCCAAGGCCGCCCCCACCCTCAGAAAACCGCGAATAGCGAACCGAGAACCGAATACCCCCATGATCGCCGATCCCAAATCCTCCTTCCAAGCCCACTCCTCCGAGCAGCTCCCCGCCTCCAGCCGCGTTTACGTCTCCGGCGTCATCCACCCCGAAATCAAAGTCCCCATGCGCGAGATCGCCCTCTCGCCCACCAAAGCCTTCAACGGCCGCATCGAGCAAAACGAACCCGTCCGCGTCTACGACTGCTCCGGCCCCTGGGGCGATCCCGCTTTCAAAGGCGACTCCTCCGAAGGCCTCCCCGCCCTCCGCGAACCCTGGATCACCGCCCGTGGTGACGTCCAAGCCTACGACGGTCGTGAAGTCAAACCCCAGGACAATGGCTACCTCTCCGGCAAACACGCCGAATTCGCCAGCACCGCCGAACGCAACCGCCTCGTCGAATTCCCCGGCCTCAATGGCGAACGCCGCCGCCCCCTCAAAGCCAGCGCCGGCCACCCTGTCACCCAACTCTGGTACGCCCAACAAGGCATCATCACCCCCGAGATGGAATTCATCGCCATCCGCGAAAACCAGAAAGTGGCGCAAGCTTCTAGCTTGCGCGACCTCCGCGACGACATCGTCCGCAACGACCTCGACAAACAACACGTCGGTTCCGCAACCCATCAAAACGAATACACGCCCGGCATCTTCCGCCGCTTCCCCCAGCGCATCCCGAACGAAATCACCCCCGAATTCGTCCGCTCCGAAGTCGCCGCCGGCCGCGCCATCATTCCTTCCAACATCAATCACCCCGAGCTCGAGCCGATGATCATCGGCCGCAACTTCTTGGTGAAGATCAACGCCAACATCGGCAACAGCGCCGTCGCCTCCAGCATCGAGGAAGAGGTCGAAAAAATGCGCTGGGCCACCAAGTGGGGCGCCGACACCGTCATGGACCTCTCCACCGGCAAGAA
>JAIYDW010000016.1 GCA_027487315.1 Verrucomicrobiaceae bacterium
AACCTCGTCGAGAGATTGGGCAGCCCTCCTGCCTTGAACCATGAATGTGCGCATGGGGTGGGTGCGCTGCGTGGGCGGCGATGCGGCCGTCGGTGATTCAGGAGAGCTCCGGCCTTGGGACCCACTTGATGATCAGCAAAGCTGAAACACTGTTGGAAGTCCTTGCCTATCCGGTTGGTCCGGATATCATGGGCTTTGTTCGGTCATATCCATTGAAATTCAGGCAGTTGGAAGATTCCGTGGCTCGCCGGCAGGCCTCAATTGCAAATGGATATTCCACCAGATATAATGAAATAGTAGACTGTTCGGCGACGACGCGTTCTGTTCTCAACGCTACCCCGGAATACAAACCAAATACCGTTAACCGATGAAAACCAACCAGACCCGAAACCTTGTCACCCGGGTGCTTGCCGGCGCGTTGGCGCTCGCGACCACACACATCTTCGCCCAAGACGCCACCACCGGCGTCACGGTCACGCAGGAGAACTACTGCCGTGCGGAATCCGACCGCACTTTCGGCAACATCTCCAAGCTCGCAGGCGGGGTGAACCGTTGGTTCCACTACCGGAACTTCGTGCCAATCGACAACCAGACGGTGGTGCGGATGAACAAGGATACGCTCTATTCCGGAGCCGTGGTGGATACCTCGAAAGGTGCAACTGTGACCATGCCGGAGATCCCGGCGGGCCGCTATGCCTCGATCCTGCTGGTGGACAATGACCACTACTGCCCCGGCGTCATCTACACGCCCGGCACCCACAAGCTGCCGACCGACACCAAGTATCTCTTCCTCGCCATCCGCATCCAGTCGCTGAAGCCCGACGATCCGGCGGACATCGCGTTCATCAACAAGCTGCAGGACCAGTTCATTATCCAGGCGGAGAGCGCCGATCCGTTTCCCGAGCAGAAGTGGGACCCGAAGTCACTGGAAGCCAAGACGGCGGAGTTCAACGTCGAGTTTGCCAAGTTCAATCTCTATCCCGACGAGTGGATGGGGCCGCGCGGCGTGGCGAATGACAAGACCCGGCACCTCGGCTGCGCCGGAGCCTGGGGACTCTTCCCGAACAAGGATGCGGTTTACATCAACTACAACGGCAAACTTCCCTCCGACAAAGCGCACACCGCCACCTACACCGTGCCGGAGAACAACGCCTTTTGGTCCATCACCGTGTATGGCGCTGATGGTTACATGAAGAGCGCGAACAGCGTGCTCAACAAGTTCAACACGAAGTTCAACGACGATGGCACCTTCACCGTTTACTTTGGCTCGAAGGAGCAATGCGGCGACGTGCCCAACCGCCTCGATGCCCCCGAGGGTTGGAACTTCCTCATGCGCGTCTATCGCCCTGGCCCTTCCGTGCTCAATGGCAGCTACAAGTTGCCGGATGCCACGCCCATCAAGTGATGTGGCGGAGGCAGCCAGGACAATGAAGCGCCCGCAACGCCTAACACGACGGTGCTGGACAGCCGGCTGCCCGCTCCTGGTCGAAGCGCCCCTCCTGGCCACAGCCCTTGGCATTGTTGCGGAGTGGCGCTTCCGGTAGCCGGTGCCACAGCTTGACGTTCGGCTAAGAATCCCACACCAAAAACAAACTCCAAACGAAACCAGAAAATGAGGAACATGATCCAACCATCAGGCGGTCTTGCCAAGACCTTGGCCGCCATCACCATGCTCGCCATGGCCAACACCGCCCTGCCGTGCACCCGCGTCCTCTGGAACTCCGGCAACGGCCACGTGATCGTCGGCCGCACCCAGGACTGGACGGAAAAAGCCAACTCCGCCTTCCGTGTCTATCCACGCGGCATCGAGCGGACGGGAGCCGTCGCGGCGAACCCGCACAAGTGGACATCCAAATACGGCAGCCTAGCACTCTCAGCCTATGACATGGGCACCCATGAGGGGGTCAACGAAAAAGGACTGAGCGCCCACGCCCTGTATCTGGCCGTCGAAGCAGCCTTCGGCGAACGCGATCCCAAGATCGAAGCCATCGGCATCATGCAGTGGGTGCAATACTTTCTGGACAACTACGCCACTGTCGCCGAAGCCGTCGAAGCTCAGAAGTCATTCGCCTTTCAAATCGAACCGCTGATCCTCCCGAACGGCTTTCCCACCTTGGTCCATGTTTCGATCTCGGACAAATCCGGTGATTCCGCTGTGATCGAGTATATCGGTGGAAAAGCACAGATTTATCACGACAAGCGCTTCACCGTGATGACCAACGAGCCGACCTACGACAAGCAGATCGAGAACCTCAAGCAATACCGCACCTTCGGTGGCGACAAGTCGCTGCCCGGCGAGCGCACACCCACCGACCGCTTCGTGCGCGCCGCCTATTACGCGAACGGCCTGCCCCAACCCGCCAACCAAGGGGAAGGAGCCGCCTACGTGTTCAGCGTCATCCGTAACGTATCGGTTCCCTTCGGCAGTCCCGATCAGGAGAAGCCGAACATCGCCAGCACCATCTTCAGAACCGTGCAAGACCTGACCGGCAGCCGCTACTATTTCGAGAGCACCTACGCGCCCAACGTGGTCTGGATCGACATGACCAAGCTCGACTTCAGCCAAGGCAAGCCCGAGATGGAGTTGAAGGTGGAGAAGCAGATTTTCTCCCTCAACGGCGACGTGACCGAGCGGATTGAGGAGGCGAAGCCTTTTGTGTTTGGGATGAACAAACGCTGATGGTCCAGCCGTGTCTTCCGTTGGACTGTCTAACATCGTCGAATAGTTTCAACTTTGAAGTGCGACAACTGGACGTGAGTCATCGACTTTGTTTGGGGGCCTGTATTCGAGGCGCTTGCGGAAGCGATGGGAGGTGCGTTTGCGGAGGTGGGGGATCGCCTTCTGGCGAATGCGGCTACGGGGGGACTAACTTTGAACGCTGAACGTTGAGAGGGAGAAGTGCGGAGGGACTCACACGAAGGCACTAAGGCGCGAAGGGGGCGGGGAGGCGGAGATGGGGGTTGCGGAGGGAGAGGCTAGGGGGTTAGTCTGATGCCGATCATGACCGAGGAACTGCAAGTGCTGGGTGACATCGCGACTCGCCTGGAAGGGGCGGGGATCGACTACATGCTGACGGGGTCGGTGGCGCTCAATACCTACGCGCAGCCCCGGATGACGCGCGATATTGACCTGGTGGTGGCTTTTTACTTGAAGGATGTGGGGCGCATAACCGAGGTGCTTGGGACGGAGTACTATGTGTCGGAGGAGGCTGCGCGGGAGGCGGTGCTGCATCAGTCGAGCTTCAATGCGATCCATGAGCGGACTTTGATCAAGGTGGACTTCATGGTGCGCAAACGGGAGGACTACCGGCTGCATGAGTTTACCCGGCGAGTGCGACTGAAGGTGGGGGATTTCGATTTGTGGGTGGTGAGCAAGGAAGACCTGATCCTTTCGAAGCTGCATTGGGCAAAGGAATCCCTCTCCGAACGTCAACTGGCGGATGTGGAGAACTTGATTGCGACGGGATGTGACGTGGGGTATCTGCAGGAATGGTCAGTCGCATTGAACCTGACAGATATGCTGACACGGGTTTTGCCGTGAAGGACACGCCGCCGGAGATCAACGCGCGGCTGTTTGCTGCGATGATGCAGAAGACGCCCGAAGAGCGACTGCTGATGGGCTTGGATATGATGGCGACGGGGCGTGAGCTTTGCTGGAGTGGCGTGGAGAAGGAGTGTGGGGCGGGGGAAGAGCGGCGGCGGGCTTTTCTACTGCGGTTCCATGGAATGAGGGGTTGAGGGTGGGGGAGGCGGCGGGGTCGCCGGAGATGGGGGATAGGAGATGGGAGATGGGAGATGGGAGATAGGGGGAGCCGCCTGAAGGCGGGACTACAGAACGGGGGGCGGGACGGCTGGAAGCCGTCACTCCTTGGGGGTGAAGGGTGCGAAGAGGAGGGTGAGCGGGCGGGGTGCTGCGGACTGACGTCCGCGCTCCGGGGATCGCCTTCTGGGGAATGCGCCGGCGCGGTTATCTGCGGGACTGGGTGGCGATGGCTTTGTAGTAGTTTTCGATGGCGGTGCGGTATTCGGGGGGGGCGTCTTGGCGGGTGGCTTCGGTGAGGCCTTCGGCGGTGCGGGTGGGGAGGTGGCCCCAGTCGCCGGGCACCATGATGATTTGGCCGGCGAGTTCGCCTTCTTTGACGATGGTTTGGAAGTTGCCGCCTTCGCTGGATTGCTCGGAGTTTTGCGAGGGGGGGCTGTCTTTTTGGGCGGTGTTTTGCTGGTTGGGCTGGGAGCCGGGGACCTGGCCCTGGTTGCGGCTTTGGGACATGGATTGCTGCTGGCTTTGTTGGGCATCGGCGAGGCTTTGCTGGGCGGACTGCTGGTTTTGCTGCTGCTGTTGTTGACCCTGCTGGCTCTGTTCGGGCATGCCTTCCTGGCCGGGCTGTTGCTGGCCGGGGCTGCTGGCCTGGGGGTTGAGGGTTTGGTCGAGCTGGTCGAGGGCTTGGGCGAGGGCGGTGGCTTGGATTTTGTCCCCTAAGGTGGTGCCGGGGGTGGGGAGGGTGGTGGCGGCGGCGGTGGTGGCGGCCTGGGAGGCTTTTTGGGCGGACTGGGTGGCGGCCTGGCTTTTCTGGGGGGTGGCGTTGCCGGGGGTGGCTTTGGTGTCCTGGGCGGTTTGCTGGAGCTGTTGGGCGGCTTCGGCGACGGCTTGGGCGGCGGGGGTCTGGCTGAGGCGGTTTTCGTGGCGGGCGACGCGCTGGAGTTCGTGGGCGGCGGCTTCGGCGGCGGTGCCGAGGAAGGCGGGTTGGTTGGCCTGGGCGGTGAGCTGCTGTTCGGTGGTCTGGGCGGTGGTCTGGCCGATGTCGGCGAGGGCCTTTTTCATGGTGGCGTTGGCGGCGAGCTCTTTTTCGAGGAGGGCGAGGGCGGCGGCGGGGTCTTCCTGGGCGGTTTGTTCGAGGTTGGCGAGGGCTTCGGCGCGTTTGTAGGCTTCGTCGAGCTGCTGCTGGACGCCGAGTTCCTGCTCCATTTGGTTCATGGCGGCGAGTTGCTCTGGGGTGAGGGTTTCGCCGTTTTCCATGGCTTCGAAGTTCTGGGCGAGTTTGTCGAGGGCCTGGGCGGTTTGCTGCTGGGTGTCGGCGGCTTTTTGGAGAGCCTGGGCTTGGGGTTGGCTTTGGCTGGCCTGGGCGGCTTGTTTGAGGTTGCTGGCGATTTGCGGGGATTTCTGGCGCATTTGTTCGAGGGCGACGTCTGCGCTGCGGGCCATTTGGCGTTCCTGGGCCTGGGCGAGGTCGGCCTGGTTGGCTTCCTGGCGGAGGGCGGACTGGAGGGCTTCCATGCGCTGGGTGTTTTCGGTGGTTTGGGGCTGGAGGTCCTGGGCCTGCTGGGCGACTTCGGCGACGGGTTTTTCGGCTTTGGCCTGGTCGGCGGTGGTTTGGGTCTGCTGCTGGCTGGTTTTGAGGTCCTGGGCGAGCTGGCGCATCATGTCGCTGACGGCGGGGGTGAGCTGGTCGAGGGTCTGGCGGGCGGCTTCGGTCTGGGGGGCGAGGGCGGTGGCGGCCTGCTGGGCGAGG
>JAIYDW010000242.1 GCA_027487315.1 Verrucomicrobiaceae bacterium
TCCCACTCGCCATCCGCGCCCATGTCGAACTGCTCGTAGAAGGCGATGCTGCAGGCCTCGATGCCGCCTTGCTTCTTCAGGCAGCGCATCACCTGGCTGCGATACTCCTCGCGATACGGCTCTAGGAACCCAGCGAGCATTTGATCGATGACGTCACGCTGTTCGCGGCCCATTTCCGCGATTGGCAGACCCGGAAACGGACCCTTCGGCCCCCGGAAGCGGATCTCCGCCTCGCGTCGGTCGTCGCGCTCGATGCCGGGGCGCACCGTGGTGCGGTCGAGCGTCTTGCGCAGCAGCGCGTCCACCCGTGCGATCTCCTTCGGCGTCGGGTTCCGCAATTGCCGGTCGAGATCCGCCATCACCGCCGGATCGGTCACGCCACAGGGCACCTGATCCTTCACCCGAGCCCGTTTGCGTTGCTTTTCATCCAGCAATACATAAACCGCGTTCGCGAGCTTGGATTGATACCACCAGATGTTGTCGGGATGTCCGGTCTGCTCGAAAAAGCCGGAAGGCTGATGTCCATGCGCGATGCCACCGCCAAAGGCCGAGGACGTGTCATGCCCGCTCCCCGCCCGCAGGGTGAGGTGAAAGCCGGTCACCAGACACTGGAAGTGCTCCTGGTCCGGCGCTCCGAAGAACGCGATGGCCTGATCCTCGCCCCAGTCGCCACCGTAGTCATCCGTGGCCTGCTTTTGCAGCTTCTCCGTCCAACCCGGAGCCAGCACCGTCCTCACGACCTCCAGCACCAGCGCCCGCTGTTGACCCGAGTAAAAATCGCTCGCGAGCAACTGCGGCGTGATCTTCCACGCGTTCGCCATGTGCGAGCGCAGCGGCACGCCTTTCGGATCGGCAAAGAAGAGCGGCTTGCGGTTGTATTCGATGTCCACGCGGTAGTCCCAGTCAAAGCACACCGCCCTCCGCTGCTCCGCGCTGAAGCTGTGAAAGAGTTCCCGCATCACCTCATGCGAACCGGAAGCCGGGCGCTTGGTCGATTGAGCCTGGATCCACGGAGCGGCCACGCTGGAGCACAACGCCGTGGCGGAAGTCGTTAGGAAACTGCGGCGGGTCAGTGCATCGGGGGTGAATGTTGGAAAGTTCATGTTGGAAGGGCCTCAAAGAATTACGCACTCGCCACCTCATATTCACCTCTCTTGCTGGACTATCTTCCTAATGCCCGTTACTCTCTGAGCAATGAAAGCCAAACACCCCGCCAAGCCCTCCGATGACCGCCGCTACTTCAAAGAAGTGCGCTTCCGGCAGATCCGCGCCCTGGTGGAGACAGCGCGCTGCGGCAGCTTTGCCGAGGCGTCCCGGAGGCTCGGCATGGCCACGCCCTCGGTGTGGCGGCAGGTGCGGGCACTGGAGGATGACTACGGCGTGCAGCTCGTCGCCGCGCAGGGGCATGATGTGCGCCTCACCGAGGATGGCGAGCGCCTCGTGGACCTCGCCGCGCCGCTGGTCGAGGGGTTTGACTCGCTAAAAAAAGTCTTCAGCGATCAGCATGGCAAAGCCGAGCGCCACCTGCGCATGGCCGCGCCTGCCGCTGTGCTCAACAGCACCTTGCGCCACATCATTGCCGCCTACCGACACACACATCCACAGGTGCATCTCTCTCTCATCGACGCGCCTTCACGCATCGCCTGGCAGCTTTTGGAAACAGAAAAGGCCGACCTCGCCATCGTCGGAGCGCCCGAGGGCGTGCCGCTTCCCTCGCGATTCCAGGCCGAGCTACTCGTGAAGTATCCCTTCGAGGTCGTTTGCCTGGAAAGCCATCCCTTTGCCAAAATCAAAGCGCCCAAGCTGCGGGACATCCTCAAACACCCGCTCATCCTTGCGAGCGAAGACTCCAGCTCACGCATGCAGTTCGACCATCTCGTAGCCAAAGCAGGGCTGATCGACCGAGTAAACGTCATCATGACCGCTGGCAACGTGCCCTCAATCCTCAACTACGTGGCTCTCGGCATGGGCGTGGCTATCCTCACCCGCCCCGCCACCGAAGCCCTGGCCGTGCCTACCGATGTGAAAGCCCGCCTCATCTACCGAGATGTCTCGGCTTGCCTGGGCCACGATCAAGTCGTCCTGCTCCACCCTAAAGGCCGTCACGAACTCGCCCACGTCCGCGCCTTCCGCGAGATGGTGGTGAAGGGGCTGCGAAGGAAGGAGGGAGCGAAATAAAGCAGCAGCAGCATTTGCCACTCACTGCACGATCCCCCCATCGGCAAACACCAGCAGCACCAGCTTCTTGAACTGAAGCCGCTCACCGGCCTTCACCGTTTTGCGATAAAGGCTCACGCGATCGATCTCGCCGGGAAAGAGCTGCACCTCGGGCACATCGACCTTCGTGAATCCGGCTTTTTGCAGTGCTTCCTCTTGACTAGCGGACGTTGGGCGGATTGTGGGCTTGAAAAGGTAGGATTTTGACCGCTTCGGGCATTTCGTCGATGACGTAGTCGCGATCGGTGAAGAGCTACACGCCGGGTTTCTTGAGGGCGGGCAAATCCTAAGCGCTGAATTCTATCCAAAATTTTCCCTCTTTCTGACTGGGCGATTATTCTCAGGAATGTCGTGTGTTAGTGTCTTGATTATCTGGGTAATTGCCACACAGACGGGAATTAAACGTGGCGACCGCTACACTCTGCTTCATCTGAAGCGTTTCAGGCATGAACCTGAATAGATGTGCAACAAAACCTGACACCCCTCACCTCACTCAAATCGGAGCGCCGCAATCGGATTCATCTTTGCTGCCTTGCGAGCGGGGTAGAAGCCGAAGAAGACACCCACGGCAAAGCTGATGCCAAAGGCGACGACGATGCTTCCGATGGAGACGGAAGGGTGAAAATTCGGAATCATGGTGGCGCCCGCGCTGACGCCGTAACCGAGGGCGATGCCGATGGCTCCGCCGAGCAGGCAGAGGGTGATGGACTCGATGAGAAACTGGAGCAGGATGTCACGTGGCTGTGCGCCCACGGCGATACGGGTGCCGATCTCTCGCGTGCGCTCGGTGACGCTGACAAGCATGATGTTCATGATGCCAATGCCGCCCACAAGCAATGATAATCCAGCGATACCGCCTAGCAGAAAGGTAAGCGTGTTGGTGATGTTATCTACGGTGTCGGCGATCTCTTTCTGGTTCACGATCTCAAAATCGTTGTTCCGCTCTTCAGTGAGGCGGTGACGCTGGCGTAGAAGCGCGGTGATTTGTTCCTGGGCAGCGCTCATGAGGTCGTCGCTGTGAATTTGCAGGGTGACGAGGCGCGGATATTTCTCGCCAGTGAGACGCCTCATGGCAGTGGTGTAGGGAATGACGATGCGGTCATCCTGATCGCCTCCGCCCATGCCTGCGCCTTTGCTTTTAAGCTGGCCAATGATGGTGAAGGGCATGTTTTTGATGCGAACTGTCTGACCTACAGGATTTAGCGGCCCAAATAGCTCACGTGAGGTGCGTGAACCGATCACGGCTACGCGGGCAGATGTGCTCAGCTCTCGCTCCGTGAACATGCTCCCGCGTGTGAGCGCCCAGTCACGGATTTGCAAATAGTCGTGTGATTCACCAGCGATGGTGGTGCTCCAGTTGCGTCCGTTCGCGACGGCTTGCGCGGTGAGCGTGACCTCAGGACTCAAGGCCTTCACAATGCGGATTTCACGGCGGATGGCTTTTACATCCTCCAGCGTGAGATTGCCAGACTGACCACTGCCAGCAGCGGCAGCGCTGGTTCGGCGGCTTTTGGAAAAGATCACGAGCAGATTCGATCCGAGCGAAGAAACCTCGTCCTGAATGCGCTTCTGCGTGCCTCGGCCCAACGCCATGATGGAGACAACGGATGCCACGCCGATGATGATGCCCAATGCGGTGAGGGTGCTGCGGAGCTTGTTCCGGCGCAGAGCGCGGAAGGCAATCATGGCCGTGAGGCCCACACGAAGCAGCGGAGAGGTGAGTTCTTGAATCATGATGATCAGGAGAGGCTGGCGTGTTGTTCAGACGCATCGAGCGCGGCACGTTGATCATTGGCAAAGAGGCGCGCGGCATTGACTTCATCACGAATGATCCTGCCATCGCGCATAACGATGATGCGTTTGCAATAAGCGGCGATGTCCAACTCATGCGTCACCATGATGACGGTGATGCCGGCATCGTTAAGTTCTTGAAACAAGCCCATGACCTCGATGCTGGTGCGGGTATCGAGATTGCCAGTGGGCTCGTCCGCTAGCACGAGTTCGGGCTTGTTGACAAGGGCACGGGCGATGGCCACACGCTGCTGCTGGCCGCCCGAGAGTTGATTGGGATGATTGTAGAGCCGTTCACCTAGACCCACTTTTTGCAATGCTTCGATCGCTCGTTCGCGACGATCACGCAGCGGCACATGCGGGTTGGTGTAAAAAAGGGGAAGCTCCACGTTCTCACACGCGGAGGTGCGAGAGAGCAAATTGAAGCACTGGAAGACAAAACCGATCTTCAGATTCCGTAGGCGTGATAGTTCGGCACGGCTCAAGCGGGCCACATCCACACCATTGAGGCGGTATTGCCCCCCAGTGGGTTGATCAAGGCAGCCCAGCATGTTCATCAGGGTGGATTTTCCAGAGCCGCTGGAGCCCATGATGGCAACGAAGTCCCCGCGCTCGATGCGCAGGCTCACACCATTCACCGCACGCACCTCGACATCGCCAGTGCGGTAGATTTTCTGGAGGTTGTCCAGCTCGATGACACTTGTGTTCATGGCTTATAAAGATGGCGGTGGTTCATCCGAATCTTCTTTGGTTCCTCCACGCGTCGCCGTGGCGACGACCGCAGAGGCATCGAGTCCGTCTAGAATCTCTGTCTCCGTGTTGTCGGTGATGCCGGTGGTGACGATGACGGCACGTAGCGTGTGCTCCTTGCCGGAGCCTTCCAGGACATAGACAAGCTGCTGCTTGCGTTGCAGTTTGGCATCGATTGGGCCGGTTATATAGCTGCTTTCCGGTGGGGTGAAGCGCAGGGCCGTGTTCGGCACTTTGAGTGCGTCGTTTCGCTCGGCGGTGAGGATGGAGATATCCGCCGTCATGCCGGGGAAGAGGCGCTGCTCAGGGTTATTCACGTCGATGAGCGTCTCATACGTCACCACGTTTTCAGCGGTCATCGGCGCGATGCGGACTTGTACGACTTCGCCGTTGAAGACGTCATCCGGGAAGGCATCTACAGTGAAGTTAACTTTGTTTCCTTTCTTCACACCGCCGATGTCGGCCTCGGAAACCCTAGCCGTGATTCGCATTTTTTTGATGTCTTGTGCGATGGTGAAAAGCACTGGTGAACTCATCGCTGCGACGACTGTCTGACCCACATCGACTTTCCTGGAAACCACAATGCCATCCACAGGAGCGGTGATGCGGCAGAAGCTGAGGTCCGTCTTTGCCTGATCGAGAGTCTCTTCTTTGATGATCACTGTGGCTTCGGCCTGTGCCAGCTCGGCCACAGCTTGCTCCACATCCAGCTCAGTGGATGCCCGCACTGGAAGAAGAGATTTTTTGCGAGCCAGGTTTTGCTTCTTCAGCGTAACATTGGCACGAGCGCTGGCGAGTTCGCCTTCAGCAGCCTTCACCTTGGAGGAATAAATGGAGGTATCCAGTTCGGCGATGAGATCACCACGCTTCACGACGGTGTTGAAGTCTGCATTGAGCTGCATGATGCGCCCGGAGACCTGGCAGCCCACATCCACGCTCACCACGGCACCGAGTGTGCCACTGGCGGTGACTATAGCGCGCAGATTGCCGCGTGAGACTGGCGCAGTTTCAAAGCGTGCCTCGCTCGAACGCTGGCATGCTGACAGGACGGTGAGTGACAACAGAATGTAGATGTGTGTTTTCATTTCCAACCTCCTCCGATGGCTTGATAAAGTTTGATGCGCGCGGCCACGGCGTCGTAGTGGGCTCCGATGAGATTTTGCTGGGCGCTGAAAAGGTCCTGCTGCGCGGCCACCACATTCAGATAGCTCAACACGCCACGCTGATCCCCCGCTGAGGCCAGATCGTAGCGCCGCTGCTGGGCTACTACGAGCGCCTGCAAGGTGCTGATTCGCTGCTTTGCTGCACGTTGTGCGGCCAACGCATCGGCCACTTCGCGGAAGGCACTCTGGATGGCTTTCTCGTAGTTTGCGATTTCGATGCGGGTGTGGATTTTCGCGGCATCAAGATTGGCTCGATTGCGCCCACCGGTAAAAATAGGCAGCGTGAGCTGTGGAGCAAAACTCCATGCAGCGGTGCCCTTGCTGAACAAGCTGGTCAACTCCGTGCTGACGGTGCCTTCCTGGGCCGTGAGTTTGATGCTGGGAAAGAATGCAGCCCTTGCAGCTCCGATATCAGCATTCGCGGCGCGCAGTGTGCGCTCCGCTTCCTGAATGTCGGGGCGCCCCTGGAGCAAATCAGATGGTACGCCTGCGGATACGGCTTTCACGGGTGCATCGGCCAGTGATTGGCCCACAGGCAAGTTGGTCGGTAGAGGCTGGCCAAGCATGAGCACAAGGCCGTTCTCCGCTTGATCTCGCTGACGTTCATAAGCGATCAAGTTGGCCTTGACCGTGAGCACCTGCGCTTCGGCAGAGCGAAGGTCGAGTTCCAGCAGTCCGCCTGCTTTGAAGATGCTGTCATTCAGATGGTAGCTTTCCTCAACTGTGGCGAGCGTGAGCTTGGTGTTAGCGATGAGTTCATCATACTGCCGCAACGTGTAGTATTGCGTGGCCAGCTCGGCCACGAGCGTGACTTGCGCGGCACGTTGGGACTCGGTTTTGGCAAGGTATTGCTCCAGTGCCTTCGCGTTCAGGCTCCGGATACGGCCAAACAAATCCAATTCATACGAGGTTACGCCGAGGTTGATCTGCCATTGATTACTCGTCATACCTGCCTGATACGATCGACTGAAATCGATGGTCTGTGAGACGCTGGGCAGCAAGGCCGAGCGCTCGATGCGATACTGTGCCCGCGCCTCCTCCACCCGCAGCATGGCGACGCGCAGGTCTCGATTATTCGCCAGTGCAATATCGATGAGACGAACCAATTGAGTATCACGAAAAACCTGACGCCATGCGATCTCGTTACTGGCAGTTCTCGTGTTGCCTCCACTGGGATACTTCGAGCTCACAGGTGCGTCGGGCATGTGCAGCTTTGGAATCAAGGTGCAGCCAGTCAGCACCTGGCAGCCAAGTATGGCGAGAGCTGCCAGCCTTTTTATTGGTGATGAGTAAAGCTGCCTTACGGGGGACATGCCTCATCATCACTCCATCCCCCCTTCTCGCGCCAAGAATGGGATCGGCGGATAGATCATCGTGATGAGCGGCACTGGCGGAGGATGAGCGGTGTATGCCGTTCATCAACCTCTACCGCCGTCCATCATGCCAACAGGCAGCCTGTCATTTCCTGGCTGACATTTTACTGCGCTACCTCAAATTAATGAAGATGAGAAATGCCCAGATAACGACCGATTACCCACCGCCCTTTGCTGGGCGGGGCTACCGACTCATGCAGGCAGGCCTTTGGGCTTTATTCACGCTCATCCAGGTGGTGACGATCCTCTTAACGCCGCCCGACATCCTTTTCGATGATGTAACACCAGAGATGCAAGCGGCGATCAAAAAGGCGATTGCCTCGCTAGAACCCGTGATGTGGATTGACTGTGTGGCGATCACTCTCTGCGGCATCCTGGCTACGCATCTGCTGCATGTTCTGACGCTCAGGCACCGCTGGGATCTACTGCCGATCAAACGTCTGCTGCTCGTTGTGATGCCTATCTGCATGATGCTCGCGCTGACGATTTCTTTGTTGATCAACGGCATCATTGCTCTCGCTGTCGGCCCAGGCTTTGGAGTGCGAATGATGGGTACCACGCTGCTGATGGAAGTCTTTTCAACCAGCATCATCGCTTTCTTCTTACTCGGCATGTGGGCAGTGCTTTACTATGCCTGCCACGCCTTCACGAGGCTGCACCAAATGGAGATTGCTACACTACGCAGCGATTCCGCCATCAAGGAGGCGCGGCTGCAAACCATTGCCACGCAGCTCAATCCACACTTTCTCTTTAACTCTCTCAATACCGTCCGTGCCCTCATTGATGAAAGCCCAAAGCAAGCGCGTGATGCGGTTACAAAATTGTCCCTCGTGCTGAGGTCTTCCTTGTCCTCCAACGATCAAAAGCTGATTCCCCTGCGCGATGAACTCATTGCGGTGAATGCATTGCTCGATCTCGAACTGACCCGCTACGGAGATCGCCTGCATGTGGAGCGTGAAGTGGGCGAAGGCTGCGAAAGAGCACTCGTGCCACCACTGCTGCTCGTCACCCTGGTGGAGAACGCCGTGAAGCATGGTGTCGCTGCCAGACTTGGCCCCGGTCATCTCTGCTACACCGCGAAGTTACAGAATGACAGCCTTACCCTCCGCGTGGAGAACTCCGGGACACTCACCGAAGGCTGGCAAGACAAAGGCGGCATCGGCTTAGCCCATACGCAGGAACGGCTCGCGCTGCTGTTTGGTGATAAAGCGTCGATGACCATCCAACAAACCGCGCACGGAGTCGAGGCATCCGTCGTCCTTCCACAGAACCCATGAAAGCCCTCCTCATCGACGACGAACGCATGGCTCGGCGCGAGATGCGCCGACTCCTGGAAGCGCATCCCGAGATCGAAATCGTCGGTGAGGCCGACAGCGGCCATGCCGCGCTCAGCCTGCTGCCTTCGCTGAAACCGGACGTGCTCTTTCTCGACATCCAGATGCCCGAGATGGACGGCTTTGAGTTCGTCAATGCCATGGGCGAATACTCGCCACAGATCATCTTCTGCACCGCCTACGATGCCCACGCCCTGCGTGCCTTTGAGGTCAACGCCGTGGACTATCTCTTGAAGCCCGTCGATCCCGAACGCCTAGCCGCCTCCGTCCAGCGACTGCACGACACGCCACCCTCCGACACAGCTACGCAGGACGAAACACCTCTCCGCGAAACCGACCGCGTGCTGCTCAAAGGCGAACAACGCACTTGGTTCGTACCCGTGCGCTCGATCTACCTGCTCCAGTCCGAGGGCAACTACACCCACGTCTTCTTCGAAGGCGGAAAAGTCCTGCTCCCACGCTCCCTCGCCGCGCTGGAGCAGCGACTAAACCTCCCCATCTTCTTCCGCGCCAACCGCGCCCAGCTCATCAACACCCGCGCCATCACCGATGTGGCCGAGTGGTTCAACGGCGGCCTCCAAATCACCCTCGCCTCTGGTGATCAAGTCGAAATCTCACGCCGTCAGGCTGCTCTGTTCCGTAAGCAGAACGGGCTATGATCTCAGGAGACATTTATTCAAGCGCCGCACCGTCCGCCAGTACCAGCAGCACCAGCTTCTTGAACTGAAGCCGCTCACCAGTTTTCGCGGCTTTGCGATAGAGGCTCACGCGATTGATTTCACCAGGGAAGA
>JAIYDW010000113.1 GCA_027487315.1 Verrucomicrobiaceae bacterium
GCGCTGGTTTGGATATCGGCCATAAGAGTTGTAGGGTAGGTTGGAGATTAAGGGCGTCAAGAGTAGTCAATTCGGGCGACGGCATCCATACCTGAATTCGCTATTGATGTGTCGGATTTGGCAAAAGCGGGTGGATTTGGAGGGTGTCTGCGAAGGGAGAGGGGTGTGTCGGATTTGGAGATGAGGAACAAAGGACTTGTGTTTTGGCGCGGCGTTTATGAAGAATGTATTCTATTCAACACGGCGGAAACATGAGTGCGACGAATCTTTTGAGCTTGGTTCCAGCGGGGTCGTTGCATCGGGTGCATGGCGAGCGGACGGTGGCATTGCCGGGGGCGACGGTGGACATTTTGACGGCGCGGAAGATTGAGCTGCAGTGTTGGGAGTTGAATCGATTGAGTGATCCTTACTGGAGACTTTACTGGCCGCTGGAGGAGGGAGGTGTTGTGGAGATTGAGGGGAAGTACACGTCGATGGTGCCTGGGAAGATGTATCTGATTCCGCCGCACACGTCGTTCAGCACACAGACGCTGAAGCCGTTCAGCAAGTGGTATGTGCATTTTAACCTGGGGGTGGCGGGAGATCGCGCGGCGCCGGGGATCTACTCGATGGAGGTGCAGGCGGGGGATGAAGCGGCGTTGTCGGCGTTGGTGGCGCAGAGTGAGACGGAGGAGGCGCCGTTCAGTTGGGCGGCGGTGATTTTGGTGGCGGGGGCGGTGGGAAGGCTACCCGAGGGGATTTGGCAGCATCAGCGATTGGACCCGCGGTTGCGGAGTGCGCTGGATTTCATGAGCGCGCACTTGGCGGTGAAACTGGTGGCGGAGCAGATCGCGAAGTATGCTGGGTTGAGCGTGCGGAATTTGAATCACTTGTTCCGGCAGGAGTTGCAGAGGCCGCCGATGCGGGTGCTGCTGGATTATCGGCTGGATCATGCGTGCGCGCTGCTGCGACACAGTGAGGCGAGCATTGACGAGATTGCGGAGCAGTGCGGGCTGGTGAACCGGCATTATTTGAGCCGGATGATGCGGCAGTATCGGAACACGTCGCCGGCGACGTATCGGCGGGAGTCGATTTGAGGTGCTGGGGTGTTGGACCGACCCTCGAAATGCTTGTCACCTTGCCCGGCGGCGGAGCGGCCTCAATGGCTGCGTCAGCCGCTTGCCCGCTATTGATTTGATAGCGGGCTGCGCGACTTCCTTGCCACTGAGGCCGCTGCGCTCGCCGGATCAAAATGACAATCCTTTCGAGAACCGGTCGTGGCTGTTTTTTTTGGGAGAATGGGGTGGAGTCAAGTGGTGTGATGGTGCATAGGTGGGGTTAGTTACTCCTCTTATGATCTTACTGTCTTTTACTGGTCGGCTTGCTTTGGGTTGGTTTGCTTCTGCTGCGGTTTTGGTGTTGTCTTCGGCGGGACCTGCTGGTGCGTTTACGCCTTCGTTGTTGAAGCTTTCGGCCAGGCCGCATGCTGCGGCGAGTTTTGATAATTTTGGTTGGGCGGTGGGGTGCAGTGAGAAGTGGATTGTTTCGACGGCGCCGTCTGATGACAGTGTGGGCGGGGTGGCGACGGGGGCGGTGAGTGTTTACAATGCGGTGACGGGGCGGTTTGTGAGGAAGATTCGTCCGGCGGATCTGGCGGCGGGGCACAGGTTTGGTAATGCGTTGGCTGTTTGCGGGGATTTGGCGCTGATTTCGGCGCCGGGGCAGGGGAATGGGGTGGTTTATCTGTGCAATCTGGCGACGGGAGCGGTGGTGCGGAAGTTTTTGAGTCCCACTCCGAATGGGGAGTTTGGGAGGGGGATCGCGCTGAGTGCGGAGTTCGCGGTGATTGGGGCTTATAACGAGGACAATGCCAACGGGGCGGTTTATGTTTACAAGCTGGCGACGGCGGAGGCACCGCTGCGGATCGCGGCACCAGCCCCTGCTGACGGGAGTAACTTTGGGTTTCAGGTGGCGGTGCAGAATGATTTGGTGATTGCGGGGGCGTTTGCCAGCGATCTGGCGGCGGCGGATGCGGGGGCGGTGTTTGTGTTTTCGTCAGCGGGCAATCTGCTGTTTTCGATCCCGGATCCGCAGCCGAGTGCGACGCATTATTTTGGGACGTCGCTGGCGGTGAGTGGGACGGAGATTTTGGTGGGGGCGTCCAATCACAATGGGCGGGTGGGCCGGGTGAACCGGTTTGATCTGCTGACGGGGGCGAGCAAAGGCACGCTGGTGGCGGAGGACGGGCAGGCTGGGGACATTTTTGGAGCGGCGGTTGCGGCGTGCGGGCACTTGGCGATTGTGGGAGCGCCCGGGGATGACGACAGCGGGACGGATTCAGGGGCGGCTTATGTCATTGATTTGAGCACGGGGGAGCAGATCCGGAAGATTTTGCTTTCGGCTGGGAGGAATCAAGCGAGCCTGGGTACGACGGTGGCGATTTGGGGCAATCAGGCGGTGGCTGGGGCGGTGTATGATGATGATGTCGCGGAGAACTCGGGGGCGGCGTACCTTTGTCGGCCGGTGATTGGTTCAGCGCCGTTGGAGAGTGTGGCGCGGTCGGGTGACTCGGCGAGCAACACGCAGGACGCTGAGTTCGCGACGTTTGGGACTGCGTTCGTCAATGATGATGGGGAGAGTTTGGTTCAGGCGAGTTTGACGGGTCCTGGTGGCACGGGGGGCTCTGGGGTGTGGAACAATCTGCGGTTTAAGACGAGCCTGGATGTGCTGGCCTGGAGCCGGATGAGTGCGAGCCGATTGCCGGATCCTGCCTTTGCTGGACTGAAGTTCGCGCTGTTTGGGGCGCCGGTGATGTGCAATGACACCTATGGTCTGACGCAGGTTGTTTTGAGTGGTTCGGGGGTGACGGCTTTAAACAATCGGGTGCTGTTCGTGAATGAGGCGTTGAACAATCGGACTGTCTCGGTTTTGCGCACTGGAGATCCTCTTGGGTTTGGTGCGGTGCTGAACAGTTTGGTGGATGTGGTGCAAGCGCAGGATGTCGATAAGCTGATGGTGTCGATCGGGAAGCGGCTGAATGTGGGCGGGATTGATGCCACGAATGACAGTGCCTTGTGGGTGATGGAGCATTTTGGTACAACGTCGGCGAGATTTGAGGAGGGGGCTAATGCGCCCGGGGGCGGCAAGTATGGGCAGTTTTTTGGCCGGGCGGCGAGTGGCAGGGAGATTTCGGGTGCGTTTGGCGCGCAGGTGATTCCGGCGCCAGGGGACACGCCGCTGCCTGCCTTGTTCCGGGGTGAGTTTACTGGAGGCACGGCGCGCCTGGTGACGAAGGGGGATCAGGCGGCGAATGCTGCGACTGATGTGGTGTATTCGGCGTTTGTTGCGGAGGCGCATCAGGATTTTAGGACGGTGTTCAAGGCGACTTTGAGCGGGCCGGGAGTGACGGGCGCGAACAACACGGGGCTTTGGCATGACACGGCGGGACTGATTGCGCGGACGGGTTCGGAGATTGAGAGCGGGCTGACGGTGGTGTCGATCGGGCGGTTTTGGCCGATTGGGAGTGAGCAGGTGATTTTGGAGGTGACGCTGAGAGGGGCGGGCGTGACGGGGGCGAACAATCGGGCGCTTTACCTTTGGGATCAGGATGATGCGATGCTGCGCCTGATGCGCACGGGGAGTTTTGCGGATCCGGAATGCGGGCAGGCGAGGATTGCAGGGATTTTGCAAGTGGGAGTGCACCAGCGGAGCGGGGAGTATGCGATCCTGGCCAGTTTGAGCGGCAGCGGTGCGGCGACGAACCTGGGGCTTTGGGCAGGTGGGACGCAGAAGGGCAACGCGACCACCTTGGCGGCGCTGAGGCGGCCGACTCTGATTTTGAGAAAGGGAACGACGCTGCTGGCTCCTTCCGGTCAGACGACGATGATCCGGAGCATCGCGATGAGCGGCACAACGAGTGCGGGCGGGGCGGGGAACATTGGCAAGGGGCAGGTGGTCAATAAGGACGGCGATATGGCGCTGATTTTTGAGTTTACCAACAAGGCGCGTGAGGTGATGACGTTGGAGCGGTAAGTGGGGCGACAGGAATGACTGACGTGCGTGGCCAGGGGCGTTCGAATTGGAGACGGAGGGGGGCTGGCCGCCTTCGGTCCTGCTACTTTGTTTGGCCGGCTGATTCCTGCCATGTCCAGGACGTCAGTTGGTAAGGGTCTGGTTTTCTCCAGGCTTGCCACCAGACGATGGCATCCGCTGTGGTGTTTTTCCCATTCAGCTTCACCTTTAGTTTGAGCCGGTAGTTCGCTCCGGCGACGACCTGTTGTTCGGCTTGAAGGATTTCGATTAGCTCCAGCTTGGGCGGCTCTGGTTTCTTTTCTGCCTGCAGGGTGCTCTGTTGCGCATTGATCGCGAAGTTTGCGGCGGCGACCACCTCGTTGTTGGTGACCGAGGCTGTGGCGTATCCGCCTGGCCTATCGTGTTGTGCCAGGCTGGTGATTTGACAGGCGGCGGAGGAAAGGAGCAGGGCTGACAGGCCTGTTGGAACCCAGTTTGTTTTCATGCTTCTTTGAGGGTTAGACGGGTTTTCGAAAGGCTTGTCACTTTGCCGGGTCAGAGTCCACCGAAGGAGTGCGACGATCAAGAAGATCGCCGCACTCATGTGGGGAATTGTCTGCCAACGACTTCTTCGCCGTGAGGCCTTTGCGGCGGCGAGGGATCGTTGGTGGGGACCCACGCTGGGGTCCCCTAGGTGGCAAGAGAGCTAGTCTACCAGTTCGATTTCGCCGGGGCGCCATGTTTTGTCGAACCAGGGTTCGAGGGGGCCGTAGAGGCGCAGGATCATGAACCAGCCTTTGCCTGGCAGGGTCTGGACCCAGTTGTTTTCGTAGCCTTCCGGAGCTTTTGGGCCGAAGAAAACGTCCACGGAGCCGTCGGCGTTCTTCTTCAGGTCTGGATCCTGGCTGGTCACGCTCGGCGCTTTTTGGTTGGTCTGAATCATGGAGCGCGTTTGGTTGTCGTAGACGATCACGGACCAGAAGTCCTTCACTGGGACGTTCGGTGGGAGGTGCATCTTGTAGGTCTTGCCGCCGTCGAAGGGGTTGCCATTCGAGTCCTGCACGGACCAAGGATATTGGGAGCCTTTGCCGACCATCTTTGCTTCCATGGCGGGTGTCACGCCGGTGGCGAAGTAGTAGTAGAAGATGTAACCGTCCATGTTCGTGACGCCGGGCGCGCTCTCGAATTTGTAGCCGCCGAAGAAGGGCAGGCGCCAACTGCTCTTTGGAAAGAAGTAGGCTTCAGGCGAGCGGACTTTGAAGGCGATGCTACGGGCTGTGACGGCGCCGATGTTGGCGGCGTCGGTGAGGATCTTTTTCATCCGTTCGTCGGGAGCGAAGGGCTGGCCTTTGACGATGCCGATGGAGGCAAAAAGGCCGAGCATGGTGGGATCGCTCCCAATGGGAGGCTCCTCTTGGATGACTTGGTTGAGCATCTCCCAGAACTGATAGTCACCGGGCGCGACAAAAGTGGCCGGGACGCCTGAGGCATCGGCAAACTTCATCGCGGGCGGATTGTCTTTTTCGGAGAGTTGATAGATCTTGAGGTGCGTCTTGACGAGTTCGACGCCGGGCTTGGTGGAACCGTCGACGACGAAGGCGCGGAAGAAGAGCCAGCTGCCGAAGGTGTTTGGGCGGATGACGGTGTAACCTGACGGGACGTCGCCTTTGTATTCGGGAGGCAGGACGAGGTATTTGCCGCCTTTGCCTTGATCCTCACCGGTGATGCCGACATCGGCGACCCAGCGATACCAGAAATCGTTCACGCCGCCGAGAACCTTGGGTGGGACTTCGACAACGAGCGGCCCTTTTTTGGTGTCGATCCAGATGAAGTTGTAGATGGTGTTGTCGTTGGCTGTGAGTTCGACGGAGCGGGGATCGACGAGGCCTTCCCAGAGGACGTCGGTTTGGTTGTCCGGGCCGAATTGACGAAGGGAGTCGCGCATGCCGGCCTGGTTCACGACCGGGATGGCCATGAGGTAGGCCTGGAGAGCGCGGGAGCGATCGAGGTTGTCGTAGATTTTCTCAACGGTTTCAGCGGAAGGGTAGCCGTAGCTGAGGTTGAGTGTGCCGATGGAGCTTTCGATTTTGTCAGGCACGGCCACACCTGGGGCGATGGGTGTGGAATACTTGAGGTTCGGGTCGGCCGGGATCGAGTAGCGCTCCTGGGCGAGCAGGTTGAGGGGATTGGCAAGCAGCGTGGCGAACGCGGCGCGCAGGATGAGTTGTTTGTGTTCGGTTTTCATTCGGGAGGGTGAGGTGTCTTGTTGTCCTAGTGAAACAGTCGAGGGATGTGATGGGAGGTCGCCGTGTGATCCGGCGCTTTGGATTGTGACTGTTGAGGCACTCAAAGGTTTACCAGGTTAAAAAGCCGCCGAGTCGGGGAGACTTTGGCTTTGAGCTTTTCTTGGCGGCGAGGGTACGCACGTCGGAAGTTTTGGTCAAGATGATTTGGGGGCGTGAGGCGATTTGGAGGGTGGGCAGGGAAGGTGGTCAATGAGGACGGTGATGTGGCGCTGGTTTGAGTTCACCAACAAGGCGCGGTAGAGGCGTGTGAATCGATTGGGTGACCATTTCGGAAGGTTTTGGGTCCCGCCAGAAGAGTAGTACAACACCCCATACCCATTTCGTCCTGATCGATGCATCGTGAGAAGCGTTGGAGGCAGGATCATCCTGCCGCCAGTGCAAAACCTATCCCACCATGAAAACGCCAATCCTCCTCCTCCTCACACTTGTCTCAACCGCTGCGCTTATCAGTTGCAACGAAAAAAAGGCCGCCATTGAGGCCCAAAAGGATGCCACCAAGGACGCTATCGATGAGCGCAAAGACGCGGTGAACCATGCCGCTGAGTCCGCCACCAAACAGGCCGACGCCAACGCTGACATTACCAAAGCCAACATCGAGGCTGCCAACCAAGCTGCTCAAGCGCAGTTGGATGCCAACAAAAAGATGGCTGATGCCGCTGCCGCCGCTGAAAAGGCGCGGGTTGATGCTTTGAACAAGTAGTTCAGGGCATTGGGTAGGGTCTCACCTATGAGGGTTCGGTCTGGTTGGCGCGCCATGTGTTTCACGTGGCGTTCAGTTGATGCTGGTAGGTGAATCTTGATTCTTTTCACTTGGGCGCTTTCGGTTGCGTGAAGATCGGTGCGAAAATGCACCGGAAGTTGATGTGGGTGCATTGCTCATCTGGAGTGAGGCATCGTCGGATGCGGTCTGCCCCAGCCGATGATGAGCGTGTCGGGGTAGGTCCAGTTGCCTGGCTTCGATGTTGCAAAATGCTGACCGCCCCCAGGCAGTTCATGGCCTGGTTCTGAATGAGGAAACCCCGACAGGAATGGAGTACTCTTTGCCGTTGATCCCGAGTTTGTATGGCTTGTCGGCGGTCACGTTGATCGTGCCATTGCCATCGTAAATCACATCCGTCGTGATTTGACCAAAGCGCAATTTCCGGATGCCATGCCGGTCGGTCCGGGCGAGTCGCCAGGCTAAGCGATTGCGCACGCCATCGGGACGAAATCCCAAGACATTTTCGATCAGAAGGGTGATTGGACCTAATCCTGTCCAACCGACGAAGTCGCCCTTGCCGCTGCTGGGTTCAATCTTCTCCGGCATGTAATTTTCGAAAACCGTCCCGCGCTTTTGAAAGACCGTGTTCATCCCAACCAGATATTTCTCTGTGGCCTCGGTGGCGAACGCTTCCTCACCGCAGGCCTCCAAACCCTTGATGATGGCGTAATTGGTTGGCGCCCAAACCGCTCCGCGCCAATAACCTCCAGTGGGGTTGTTGTATTCCTTTTCATCGGCCGCCAGAGTGGGAAAGACGAATGGCCTCCAGAACTTCTTGTCGTCCTTCAGGTGCACCACCATACGGCGCACCTGTTCAGGTGAGGCAATACCGGCGATCATCGGCCAGAAGCCACCGGAGGTCATCTTTTTGAACTGGGTCCCATCGGCCAAGACGTCATAGTAAAAACCGTCATCCTGGTTCCAGCACCACTTATTGATGCGTTCGCCGATTGCCTTGGCTTCTGCCTCGTACTTGGCGACTTTCTCTAAATGGCCCAGCTCTCGGCAGATCGACGCCAAATCGCGGTATTGCATGACCATCTGGCAGGACATGTCCACCCAGCCTGAACCTTTTTTCGCCGGCTTCGGGGTGTCATCCATTCCACTGCCAAGGGCGGTATTCCAATACAACTGGTGTCGGGTGCCTGCTGAGCGCCGGCCCTGTTCCTGCCACTTGTCTGGCTGGGCATCCGGATCTCCATCACGGTTGAGGAATTCAAGGTATTTCTCAAGCACCGGCAAAATCATCGCGAAGCGGGACTTGTCTCCGGTTACCTTAAATGATTCACATTCAGCCCAGGCAAATATTGGCGGGTTAACACTATTCGCCCATCCCTGCGGATCGTCAAAACCGCCGTGGTGTCCGAATTTTATCTCTCGTCCAGTTCCCTCAGTATATTCTCGGCAAATAAACCCGCTGTTTCGCTGCAGGCAGTAGAAATTATCCAATGTTTGGATGAAGGGAAACTCCGCGTGGCCGTAACGGGCGAACATCATCATAAAACATGTATCCCACTGGAAGATATTCGTGCTGAACGATTCATCCAGCCAATTGGACACCAAGGGCGAACCGGACACCGGTTTCTTGAGATGGGCAAAGGCCAGTTGCCAGCATTTCCAATACATAGGCAGCCAGTCGGCATGGCCATCAATGACCGGTTCTGGCAGGCGGTCCTTGATCGCTTCGAAGATGGGCAGCGGTTCTGGAACATATTCTTTCTTGGCGAAATACTCACCCAAACGTAAATCCGACGGGATCATGAGCTCCGCCTTTTTGGCCGCCGAACCGCGAAGTGCGATTCCCGCCAGGTTCATGACAGATTGCCCCTTTTTCTTCAGTGGCCGTAGTATCACTTCGAACTCCCCGGCCTTGTCTAATTGCATCCGACCAAGCGACACCTCTTCAATCATCCGCCATCCGCCAGTGTCCTTGACCGTGCCTGGCAACCTCTGTTCTGCGATCTCGATCTGATAGGAGTTACCTGCAGAAGCTGATCCAGATGCCTGTCGCACGAGAACTTCCAACTCCCCCGCGCTCAACTTTACCCTCCAAGAAACAAAGGTTCCGATCTCATCCCAATTCTCGATCAGCGTGCCATCAAGATGCGCCCCATCGCCATGGAGTGTTGCCACCCGCACCGGCAAAATGACCTTATCTCCCTCGGCTCGGGCGATGGCGGGAAGCAGGAGGGTGAGCGACAGTAGCGCGGTGACGTAGCGGAGGAGTGAACTGAGTTTCATGGTGAGTGAGGCTGTGTTTCGGCGGGTGCGACGAGCGGGATTATTTCTCCGCTGCCCTTGTCGACTCCAACCGTAAAGTCAGCTTGCTTGTGTCTTAACGGTTAAGAAGCACAAGTTGTTAGAAGTGTGGCAGGTTATTGAGAACAATGGGACAGCTTGCTTGTGTCTTAACGGTTAAGGGGCACAAGGGCTAGAGCAGTTTAAGAGAAACTGTAGCCGCACCTTTGGGGCGGCGGTGGCGGATCTGGGCCGTCGTCAGCTTGGGACGTATGTACACCTATGCCCCTTCGCTGCCAACGGCCCATCTCCACCTCCGGCGCTCCCAAATCTACGGCCACCTCTTTTCTTAAAATGCTCTAGGATCTGCGGCCTTCGTCGAAATCATAAAAATCGAAGAGGGTTTGAATCTCGTCGCGATGGCCCA
>JAIYDW010000161.1 GCA_027487315.1 Verrucomicrobiaceae bacterium
ACCCGCTCCAATCTCCCCCTCCCCACCCTCTCCATGGGCATGAGCCACGACTTCGAAATCGCCATCGAAGAAGGCTCCACCCTCATCCGAGTCGGCACCGCCATCTTCGGCGGCCGCTAGGTCACTCCCCCCTCAAGTCCAAACAAATCACCCGCGGCCCCGCCGCCTGACTCACCTCAATATCCTGCCCCTGCTGGCAAACATACAGCAGCCCCCCGCTCACCGCCGGCAGACTCCACGTGTTCGTCGCATAAAACAGCGGCGCCCGCTGCCTCACCTCGCACCCCTTCGGACTCAGGTCCAGCCACATCAGCGTCCCCAGCTCCCCGAGCGCCAAAAACGCCCCGTCCACCCGCATCAAACTCCCGCGCAAAAACCCCAGCGTCATCGCCCCACTGCGCCCCAGCTTCGCTCCCAGTTCCGCATCCGGCCACGTCAGTTCTTCCCCCCACACCTCCGCCCCCGTCTCCGCATCCACACACACCAGCCGACTGTTGTTCTCACGCTCCCCGTCCACCGCATACAAATGCCCCTCATGGTAAACCGGCGTCATCCAGTGCACCCCGATCTTGGCCGACTCCCAAACCACCTTCGGTTGAAACGCCGCATCATACTCCACCATCGCCCCGCCCAGCGGCTTCCCCTTCGGATAACACGTGCTCACAAACACCCGATTCCTCCCCGGCACCACCACCGGCGATGACGCCGTCGCTGAAATGTAATCATCCGCCCGCCACGCAAACGCGCTCTCCAGCTTGCCCGACCCCGGATCCACACACAGCAAGCCCCCCGTCGGCGGATCACTCTCCCCGCCTGCAAACACCATCAACTTCTTCGCCCCATGCAGCTCCGCCATCACCGGAGACGCATAGCTCGCCCCCCACGCATGCTCCAGCTCCCACACCGTCTTCCCCGTCTTCAAATCAAACGCCGCCACACTCACGCCCGCCGTCGCTAGCTTCGCCGCCCGCTCCTTCTTCGACTCATTCCCATCCATCGCCTCCAGCTTCCCCCCCACCTGCACATACACCTTCCCCTCATGAATCAAAGGCGACGACCCATGCCCAAAAAAATCCTGCGGCACCCGATGCTCCGCCCGCAAATCCCGGCTCCACAACTTCTTACCCGTCATCAAATCCACCCCGTGCAGCACACTCGTCACCCCCAACGTCACCACCACCCCCTCTGAAATCACCGGACTCCCCCTCGGCCCATTCGCAAACCCATACCGATCCTGATACGCCACCGCATACTCCAAACTCCAAAACCGCTTCCCCGTCTCCGCCTCCAAACACTCCACCATCTCCTTCCCCTCCATCGCATGAAAAACAATGACCCGTCCCTCCGCCACCACCGGCCCCGCATACCCCTCCCCCATCGCCACCTCCCACACCTTCTTCGGCCCACCCACAGGCCACTCCTTTAAGAGCGGCTTCTCCACCGAATGCGCATCATCCGTCGGCCCCAAAAACCGCCCCCACTCCGCCACCACCGCCCCCTCCCTCAACCCCTTCGGCGCCCCATGAAACCTCAATCGATCAAACGCCACCGCCTCCTGCCCCACCAACCCATTCACCACCAACAAACCTCCCAAAAAGCCCAGCAAAATCCCATTCATAAAGTCCCAATTTGAAATCCCGTTAATCCAAAAAAATCCCGTCAATCCTGTCAAAAAAATCCCCGCCCGCTCAACAACTCGTCGGTACCCGCTGCGCCAGTTTCACCGCGTGATCCACCGCCCCCCGCACAAACCCCAAACACTCCACCGCCCCCACCGGCTTCCCCGGCAGCGCCACCACCAGCGCCTGTCCCACCACCGCCGCCAGCCCCCTCGACAAAATCGCATTCGGCGTCATCTCCACCGACCGCATCCGCATCAACTCTCCAAACCCCGGCACCTCCACCCGCATGATCCCCCGAATCGCCTCCGGCGTCACATCCCGAATCGCAATCCCCGTCCCCCCCGTCGTCAAAATAAGCCCGCACCCCTGCGCCTCAAACGAACGGATCGCCTGCTGAATCCGCTCCAAATCATCCGGCACCATCGCCTCCGCCGTCACCGTCCATCCATACTCCCCCGCCGCCTCCCGCAAAGCCGGCCCCCCCAAATCCTCATACTCCCCCGCACTCGCGCGATCCGATACCGTAATGATGCCCACATTCATCCCCCACCCATAGCCACCCACTCACAACTCACAACTCACAACTCACAACTCACGGCAACCGATTCAACGTGTAATACCCCACCGGGTAAAGCAGCCCCTCCCCACTCTTCGCCCGCACCCCGTCCAGGTGCAGTTCATGCACAAACAACTCCCTCAACCCCTTCATCTTCAACCGCACACTCATCCCATCCGCCGCCACCACCGCGCTCTGAATCTCACACCCCGCCTTCTCGATCTCCTCACTCCCATACGCCCCCGAATAAAGATAAGTGAAGCTCTCCATCGAGTAGCTCTTCACCTCCCCCGCCGACGTCGCATCCACCGGCTCCGTGAACACCAGTTCAAACCCGTCCGGCTTCGCCCGCATCTCCTTCACCGCGAACGCCACCTCCCCCCTCTGCCGCACCCGCACCAGCCCGTAACTCCGGTTCCCCAGTGACGACCACCCCCGATTCGTCATCCCCACAAACAGACTCCCATCCGGCGCAAACGCCAACCTCACCACCGCCGCCGGAAACCCGCTCAAAAACGGAAAACACGCGCCCTGATATTCCCCCTTCACCTTCTCCAAAAACACCCGGTTCACCGCCGAATTCGTGAACTCCCCCACCAGCAACTGCCCGTCAAACGGACCAAACTTCCCCTGCTGATCGATCACCTGCACATCCGTCCCACTGCGCCCCATCTTGTTGTAAGGCAGCCACACCGCCGCCGGCGCCATCTGCGGCATCGCCCGCACCGCCTCCGGATACGGACAGTCCTTCGGCAGCGCCCCCGTCACCTTCACCGCACTCTCCGGATCCTTCAGCGTCTCGATCGACTCCTGATTCGTGTAAAACACCCCCTTGCGCAGATGATGAATCGGCGTCGCCGCCACCCACGTCCCCTGCTGATCCGTCGCAAACATCTCCCCATCCAGGTTCACCCCAAACCCGCACGGCGACCTCAACCCCGCCGCCATCGGCTGCAACTGCCCCTTCTCATCCACCGTCAGCGCCCACCCGCGCCACCCCACCCCATTGTTCGCCCGTTCCCCCATGTCCAGATTAAGCGATACCCAAAGGTTCCCCTTCCCATCCCGCTCCGGCCCATACGCATAACCGTGGTAGTTCCCGCTCACATGCCACCCCCGCGCCGCCGTCAAATACCCATCCGCCACCCCGTCCCCATCGCCATCCTGCAGCCGCGTCATCTCCGTCCGCTGCACCACCAAAAAATCCTTCCCGTCCTGCAGCAGCCCCAAAGGCTCATGCAGCCCGCTCGCAAACCGGTGATACCCAATCTTCGACCGATCCTCCCCCAGCACCCCATCAATGAACCACACCTCCCCCTTCCGCACCGTCACCCCCAACCGATCCGGCCCGATCCACGACAACCCGCTCACCTCCAGCGTCACCCCATCCCCAGGCTTCCACGTCGCATCCCGCGAACTCGAAGGCGACGACGCCGTGTAAATCTCAAACGCCTCATACCCCGGCTCAATCGCCCCAGCCCCTAGCGGCAACAGCAACGCGAAGCACCCCACACCCACCCTCAATCGGCCATTCAAATTCGCACTCATTTCCAAGAATAAACAAACACCCGTTGATTCGCCTTCGCCCCCTTCACCTCCGACATCATCACACCTGCCGGATGCGACCACCCAGGCTCCTTCGCCCCCGCCTCCCACGCCACCGTCCGCCGCAGCGTCCCCTCCGCCACCTCATACCCATCCTCAACCCCCACCCCATCCACCGTCACCAAAAAATTCACCCTTCCACCCTTGTCCAACCGATACCCCCGAAACCCGCCACCCTCCGCGTCCGAACCCTTCGCCCACGCAAACACCTCTTTCTCCAGCGGATCCTCAAACGGCGCCGCCCGCACAAACCAGGTCGAATACGCATCAAAAAACCGCCCCCGCCACACCAGCGCCGGCCGCCCCGTTTCGCCGTCACACGCCACATTCAATCCGCCCGGAAACCCCGCCAAAATCGCATACGCCCCCACCTCATTGAGAAACGTCCGCTGCACGATCGGCCCATCCTTCGGCACCAGCTCAAACGCCCCCGTCACATACTCCGGATACCCCTCCGGCAAACCCTCTCCCTTCGCGATGAATTCCCAGATCGACGCGATCTGCTTCTCCGCATCACCCCCCAGCACATCCTTCACCATCGACACCCCACCCGGCCACAGCGGCGGCATCAGCGTCCCCGGCCGATACCCCGCCGGATTCAGCAAATACTCCCGAAACCACTCCGCCTGCAGGCGCTTGTCCAACTGACTGATGTCCAGCGCCTGAATCCCCAGCGACGGCCTGTCCCCCCACACATGGCACGTGATGCAGTTCACCCCGCCCGCAATCCCCAGCAGCTTGTGCCCCGCCTGCAAATCCCCCGCCGCCAGCTTCGGCAGCTCCTTCTTGTCCGCCTCCCCCAACATCTTCGTCAAAGCCTTCGCCTGCGCCGCATAAACCGGCATCCGGGTCTTCACATACGGCCTCACCCGCCCCGCCCCCTTGAAAACCGACTCCATCCACTCCGGCCTCAACTTCCGCCCGATCCCCGTCAACGGCGGCGCCAAACGCCCCGCATCCGCAATCCCCTCATCCCCCACAAAATACCGGTTCCGCGCCACATCCGGCCCACCCACTCCATCGCGATCATGACACGCCATGCAGTTAAACGCCTTCAAAGTCAGATCCGCCCGCTCCGCCACCGCCAGCTCCGGCGCACCCTTCAAATACAACTCCAAAGCCGCCACCTGCACCGCGCTCAAAGCATACCTCGGCCTCCCCGCCGCCGCTTCCCCAGTCAAACACCCGCCCACCTTCGCCTTCAGCGCCACCGTCGCCACCACCGGCTTCTCCGCCCCACCCAACTCATGGCACGCCGCGCAGTTCATCTTCCCCACGATCTCACCCCCGCGCTTCACCTTCGCCGCCTCCACCGCAAACGCCTTCAACCCCGCCGCCTCCCGCGGATCACTCGGCCGGAAATCCATCAAATGACACGCAATGTCCATCGCATCCTCATTGCTCAACCCCAGATGCGGCATCCGCCCATCCGGACGCACCTTGTCCGGCGCCTCCAAAAACGCCGCCAGCGACAGCACACAGTACTTCGCCTTCAACTCCGGCAAAGGCACCGGCCGACTCGTGAACTCCTCCGCCTTCGGCGCTCCCGCCGCCGGATGAAAATCCGCCGTCGGCGCATGACACGCCACACACCCCACCTGATGAAACACCGCACTGCCACGCTCCGCATTCGCATGCTTCGGCACCTTCGGCTTCGCCGCCTTCCCCGTCGGCTTCAGCGACATAAGATAATGCGTCACCGCCTCCACCTGCACCGCCTTCTCTTTTTCATCCAGTCCCTCAAACAACCCCGGCATCATCGTCCCCGCCTTCACCTGCTGCGGATCCGCCAAAAAAGCCGCCACCCACTCCGCATTCACCCGCCCCTTCAAATCCCCCAACACCGGCCCCTGCCGCACCGCCAACCCCGGCCCCGCCCCATGACAATTCACACACCCCAACTCAGAATACAACAAAGCCCCACCCTCCCGCGTCGCCACCTCCCCATGAAACCGCTCAAACCCCGTCACCAACGGCTCAGCACGCACTGATGCCGCCAACACCAGCATCAACCCGACCCACTTCACGCCCCCACTCCTTTCAACAACCCCTCAATATGATCCCGCGACTGGTTCACCACCTTCGTGATCTCCCCCGCCGTCGGCAAAATCGGCAACCCACGCGGTGTCGGATGCATGAAAATCTCCACATGCCCCGCAAAACTCACCGCCTTCATCGCCGCCAAAATCGGCCCGTAATCCAGCGTCCCTAACCCCGGCAACTGCTGCAACTCAATCTCCTTCGCCACCGTCTCCTTGCTCCCAATCCCATACTCCTGAAAGTAAATGAACGGTAGGTTCTTCGCCCCCAATTCCCGAATCAATTTCGGAATCTCTTCAATCGCGTCATGCAAATGATGCGGCGCAAACGCCACCCCCAAAGCCGGATGCGTGTTCATCTCTGCCCAGTAGCGAATCGAATCCACCGACGACAGCAACGCCTTCTTGTGATTCTCAATCGCCAGCGTGATCCCATGCTCCCCCGCCGCATCCGCATGCGGTTTCATCTGCTCCAAAAACGCCTTGAT
>JAIYDW010000074.1 GCA_027487315.1 Verrucomicrobiaceae bacterium
ACCGAATCCACCCCAAACAGCATCATCCGCTCCATCGCCCTCAAACCCGCCATCGACCCCACCGGAGCCGGCGGTCGCGGCCTCGCCCAAGCCCTCGGTGCCAACGGCGACCTCGCCCTCTTCATCACCACCGACCGCAACCTCACCGAACTCGTCCTCCTCGACCGCTAACCGCCCGAACCAGCACCGGTTCCAAGCAGGAGCATTCGCCAGCATGCCCCACCCCACCGCACCCTCGCTCTCAAACGCACCTATCCACCCTCATTCATCAGATCAACCCCCATCAGCAAATTCCCGCCAATCCCGCATTGACACCCCCACCCACCACCCAGCATAATCACCCAAGCCAGAACACCGAAATTCTCCAGCGCGCGTCATGAAAAAGCACCTCCTCCTCATCGCCGCTGCTTTCCTGCTATCCCCATCCTCCCCCGCCGCCACCCAGACCGATATCCCCGGCCCACCCGGCAGCGGCGCCTTCGGCACCACCGTCACCGTCCTCCCCAACGGCAACTTCGTCGTCACCGACCCCTCCTTCGACCAACTCACCCCTCCAGTTGCAGACGTCGGTGCCGTCTACCTCTACAACCCCGACGGTCTCCTCATCAGCACCCTCCTTGGCAGCAACGCTAATGATCGAGTGGGTCTTAATGGGACTACTATCCTGGCCAATGGCCACTTCGTGGTCAGCAGCACAGCCTGGAACGGCAACCGCGGTGCCGTCACCTGGGGCGACGCCCACTCTGGCTTTTTAGGTGGAGCCAGAGTCACCGTCTCCGCCGCCAACTCTCTCATCGGCTCGACCGCAAGCGATTCAGTAGGCGGCATTGGCATCACAAAACTGACCAATGGCAACTACGTTGTCCGCAGCCCACAGTGGGACAACACGGCTACCATTCCCATCGCAACCAATGCGGGAGCCGCCACCTGGGGCAATGGCTTTACCGGAACCATCGGCCCCGTCACCGCCGCCAACTCCCTCGTCGGAACTTCCGCTAATGACAGCGTGGGCAGCTCTGGTGTCACTCCGCTAGCCAACGGCAACTACGTCGTCAGCACCCCTAACTGGGACAAGGACGGTATCGTCGATGTTGGCGCTGCCACCTGGGGCAACGGCACCACTGGCATCAAAGGCCCAGTCTCCCCAGACAACTCCTTGATCGGCTCGACAAAGGACGACTGGGTTAGCATCAACGGCATTACCGCCCTCACGAATGGCAACTACGTCATAAGCAGTCCCTTCTGGGACCGCTCGTTTTCCGCAAAAAATGCCGGTGCCGTTACCTGGGGTAATGGCCCCACCGGCATCACCAATGGCCCCGTCTCATCCTCCAATTCCCTCATCGGTGCCTCCACCGACCACGAAGTGGGCAGCGGTGGCGTCACCGCCCTGACCAACGGCAACTACGTCGTTCTCAGCCCAAACTGGGACAATGTAGCAACCAACGCCGGAGCGGTCACCTGGGGTAACGGAACCACAGGCATCAAAGGCTTCATCTGGACCAATAACTCATTGATTGGCTCGTCATCTTCCGACAATGCGGGCGGCGGAGGTGTCACCGCCCTCACGAACGGAAACTACGTCGTCAGCAGCCCAAACTGGGACAATGGCAGCACTGTCGATGTTGGCGCTGCCACCTGGGGAAATGGTTCGACCGGCATCTCCGGCCCTATAAGCGCTACCAACTCCCTCGTCGGCACCTCTATCAACGCCAGCGTGGGCTCAGGTGGTGTCGCCGCACTGACTAACGGAAATTATGTCGTTAGCAGCCCCAATTTGCAAATAGTCCCCTTCTTTACCCAAAAAATTGGAGCTGCCACCTGGGGAAATGGTGCCAGAGGCATCAAAGGCCCCGTCACCGCAGCTAACTCCCTCATTGGATCTCGCGGCAATGATAACGTGAGCGAAGGTGGCATCACCGCCTTGGCTAATGGAAATTACGTCGTCCTTAGCCCAAACTGGGACAACACTACCACCTTCCCTGACACCATCAATGCGGGAGCCGCCACCTGGGGCAATGGTTTCACCGGCATCTCCGGCTCTATCAGCGCCGTCAACTCCCTTGTCGGCACTTCCGCAGACGACGCAGTGGGCAGCTCAGGTGTCACCGCCCTGACCAATGGAAACTACCTCGTCATCTCCCCTAACTGGGACAACCCTGCACCCGCCGCCACGAATGCTGGTGCCGTCACTTGGGGTAACGGCGCCACTGGCATTAGAGGCATCGTCACCTCAGACAACTCCCTTATCGGAACCTACAACGATGACAGCGTGGGCGAAGGTGGTGTAAGCGCACTCCCCAACGGCAATTACATTGTCCTTAGCCCAAATTGGCAAATCGTCCCTTCCGGGCCCAACAAAGTCGGCGCAGCCACCTTGGGCAACGGCTCCACTGGCATCTTCGGCTCTATTACTGCCGCCAACTCTCTCATCGGGACTTCGGACACCGACAACATCGGTATGGTTCCCCCAGCAGTTCAAAGTGACGGCCAGTGCATTCTTCCCTCCCCCAATTGGGACAACGCCAGTTTTGGCGATTCCGGTGCGGTCACCATGTTCGACGGACAGAACGGCACAACCGGCACGATCCGCAGTGCCAACAGTGTCCTGGGCACCGTCGCCTCCGGAGGCGGCCTTTTTGCCGCCGGGTACGACCCCGCCCGCAAACAGATGATCGTCGGTCGGCTCAGCAGCAACATCGTGACCCTCTTCCGTGGGGATCGTCTTCGGTCTCTGGCTAGACCACGCACCGCCGCCCCCGGCTCCGCTCAGATCGACTTCGGCACTTCCGGCACCGCCGCCGTCAACCCCCGAGGTGCCGCCTTGTTCGACTCCTCACTCACCGGCTCCGGCTCTTCCACAGGCCGTAGCCGAGCAATCTTCGCATTCTCTCCTACCTTCGGAACTGACCTCGTCTTGCAAAGCGGCACGCCTCTGAGTGCCCTAGGTGTAGGACTTCCATCTAATGCCACCGCCCCAGTTCTCCTTGGCCAAACATTCAATCAACCAAACCTCGGCCTCTTCCAAGCTACCATCAAAGGCAGTGGCATCACCTCCGCCAACAACCGTCTTCTCATCGTCGACAATGGTGCCAGCGTTCGCGTCGTTTACCGCACTGGCACACCCGTCCCCTTACTCGAAAACGCCGCCCTTGGCGACTTCGCCGAAGTCCTCCAAAGCCACGATCACGACCTCATCACCATACCCTACAAACTCAAGTCCGGTGGTGCCGTAACCTCAGCCAACGATGAAGGCCTGCTTTTCCTTAACCACGGCGGAACGGCCACCAGCCTCATCTCCACCCGCGAGGGCCAGCCAGCTTTCAGTGGCGGCGGGAGCTTTGGTTCCTTCATCGGCAGACCCGCATCTGGACTCGGTAACACCATTTATTTCACAGCGTTCTTCAAACCAACTGGTGCCACACCCATTCCCGCTGTTTTTAGTACTACCCAAGATGGCTTCAACAACACCCGCCTCGCCAAGTCCGGCGACTTCGCCCCTAACTCTGGCGGTGGCACCTACAGCACCTTCACTGCAATCACCCAAGACAGTGGCAACGCCCTCGTCAGAGCCACGCTCAAATCCACAAGCGCGAACGAAGGCCTCTACCAGCTCCCAGCTAACAATCTCCTCATCCGAAAAGGTGCCGTCCTCGGAGACGACCTTTATCTCTCCCGCATCCTCCGCTTCTGGCCTTCCGGCCCCGACCAACTCATCCTCCAGGTCCAACTCACCGGTGTCGGCGTCAAAACCTCCAACAACCAAGCCCTTATCCTCCGCCAAAGCGACGGCACCTACCTAACGCTCCTCCGCACCGGCAACCCAGCCCCCGGCACCGGCCCCGCCCCCCTGAGGACCATCTCCGCCGTCGACGTCAACCCCGTCTCCGGCCTCTACGCCGTCCTCGGCACCCTCAGCAGCTCCCCCTCCTCCAGCAACCAGGCCCTCTGGACCGGCAACCCCACTCTCGGCAACGACACCACCCAGCAAATCCTCCGCCTCCCCCAACTCACCCTCCGCAAAGGTAACCCCTACTCCACCGAATCCACCCCAAACAGCATCATCCGCTCCATCGCCCTCAAACCCGCCATCGACCCCACCGGAGCCGGCGGTCGCGGCCTCGCCCAAGCCCTCGGTGCCAACGG
>JAIYDW010000180.1 GCA_027487315.1 Verrucomicrobiaceae bacterium
AAAACCAAGCACCAAATCGAAACCCCGGCCGACGTCACCACCGCCCTTCTCTCCGAACACCTCGTCCAACGCAAAAAAGACGGCCTCGCCGCCTCCAGCGCCCGCGTCGAACTCATCGCCGTGAAAATCTTCTTCCGTTGGCTCGTCGCCCGTGGCCACCGCATCGGCGATCCCGCCGAACCCATCCTCCCTCCCCGCCAGGAACTCCCCCTCCCGGACACCCTCAACGAACAGCAAATTCGTCAACTCCTCGAATCCGTCACCGCGGACGACCCTCTCTCCCGCCGTGACCGCGCCATCCTCGAACTCTTCTACGCCGCCGGCCTCCGCCTCTCTGAACTCACCGGTGCACGCCTCGAAAGCCTTAGCCTCGAAGAAGGCTGGATCCGCGTCACCGGCAAAGGCGCCAAAACCCGTCTCGCCCCTGTCGGCAGCGCCGCCCTCGACGCCATCGCCACCTACCTCACTCACGCCCGCCCCGCCCTCGTCAAACCCAAAACCCAAAGCTTCCTCTTCCTCTCCCGACGCGGCACCCGCCTCACCGGTTCACGCGTCGAACAAATCGTCAACGAACGCGCCGCCGCTGCTGGCCTCACCCAAAAAATCCATCCCCACCAGCTCCGCCACAGCTTCGCCACCCACCTCCTCAACCACGGCGCCGACCTCCGGGTCATCCAGGAAATGCTCGGCCACGCCGACATCGCCACCACCCAGATCTACACCCACGTCGACCAAAACCGCCTCAGCGCCGTCCACAAAAAATTCCACCCCCGCGCCTGATCATCGACTAGCTCACTTCAGCTTCCCCAGCCGATCCTGCGTCCACGCCACCCCCTGCTTCACCACATCCTCAGTCACCCCCGCCACCTCCAGCTTCTTCCAAGTCTCCAACGACTTCCCAAACACTCCCTTCGCCTCCTCCTTCTTGCCAGCCTTCTCCAGACTGTGCCCTACCAATCCCTCACACTGTGCCAGCAACACCAGCCGCTGCTTGCGCTCCGGCGTCAACTTACCCGCCTCCTCACCCGCCAGCAGCTTCTCCAGCGTCGCCTCCGCCAGCTTCCCCATCCCCACCGCTTCAATCGCCTTGCCCGCATCCGCCAGAAAACCCGCATACTCATGCCGCAACTGCGCCTGCAACGCCAGATACCGCCCGTTGTCCTTGTCATCCGCCAGCACCTCGTTCACCAGCGCAATCGCATCCTCCTTCTTCCGCACCGCCGCCGCCGTCTGCCCCAGATCCCGCTCCAACTGAGCAATCGCCCCATTGTTCCGCGCCAGGAAATACTTCACCTCCGCCCAGTCCGGATGCAGCCGGTTCAACTCCAGCAAAATCGGCACCGCCTGCTCATGCGCATCCAGCGCATCCTTGCCACTGAAATGCTGCCCCACCAGCTCCGATAAAATCGTGTACGCCTCCGCCAGCGCCAGCGCCTGATCTTGATTCCTCGGTGCCGACCCCATCACCAGCTCCCCCATGCTGCGCACCGCATCAATCATCTGCGTCAGCGCCTCTTCAGGCTTCCCCTCCTCCCGCGTCACCAACCCCAACTCAAACCCCGCTCGCGCCAGCAAAAACGCATCCTCCGGCGCCATATCCGTGCCCTTCACCCCCGCATCCAACACCTCACCCACCCGTCCCAAAGCCTCCCGCGCCTCCTTCAACTCCCCTCGCTCATAGCTCCTCGCCCCCAACTCCAGCCAGGCCAACGCACACTCCGTCCTCGCCATCGGATGGTCCTCATCCCCCATCAGACCCTTCTCCAATTGCGGCGCCGCCGCCTTCAACAGCGCAAACGCCGCCCCACCCTCCCCATGCCGCTGCTTCAACTCCGCCAGCAGCAACCCATACCTCCCCGCCGACTGACTGAACTCCCCCTTCGCCCCTCCATCCCCCGCCGCCGCCTGCAACTTCGCCACCTCAGCCACCGCCTTCTCCAGCATCTCCCCCGCCTCCCGATCCCGCCTCAACCTCAAATAAATCCGCCCCATGTTCCCATACGCCCGCACCCGCTCCACCCCCAACTCCGGCCGCGCCTCCAACGCCGGCAACCCCTCCTGGTAAAACACCAGCGCCTCCTCCATCTGCGCCCGCGAAAACTCCACCTCCAGTGGATTGCTCGTCGGCGTCTGCAACAACTGCGTCAAAAATTGATCCACCGCCACCTGCGACCGCCCCAGATTCGCATCCGCCTGCACCTTCGCCGCCTTCGCCTCATCCCTCTCCTTCGTCAGCCCCGCAATCGTCGCCTCACGCTCAGCGATCGCTTCCGCCGCCCGCGCCTCGCGCTGTTGCACATCCGCCAAATGCACCGTCTCCCCGGCCGCCAAACTCGCCTCCGCCTTCCGCGCCCGCATCAGCGTCATCCCCGCATAAAACGTCGCCACCGTCAGCACCGCCGCCAACCCCATCGTCGTCCGCGACAGCGACTTCACCCTCGCCGCCTGCTTCTCCCGCTCCTTGACCGTCTGCGCCCGACTCTCCTCCAAAAGAAAATCCGCCTCCAGCACCTCAAACTCCCGCAGCACCTCCCGCATATCCCGCCACCTCAAATCCCCGCGCAACTGCAGCGCCCGCTCGATCACCCCCCGCCGCTGTTCCTCCCACTCCGACTCCGCCGCCGTTGGCCACGTCACCTCCGGCTGCGCCTTCACCGCCGCCAGCAGCGCCTTGCTATCAATCTCATACCCCAACCCCTGCGTCACCTGCACCTGCGCCTTCGCCAACTGGTCCGTCCACGCCGCCTGCCCCCTCGGCAGCATCCCCGTCAGCAAACGGTAAGCCACCACCCCAAAACCATACACATCCCAGCTCGGACCATATCCCGCAAACACCCCGTCCGGATTGTCCGCCTGCTCCGGACACAAATACACAAAATGATCCCCCAGATCCAAATGATGAATCCCCCCCACCCAGCCCTGCCCCATATCCGTCAACCGCACCATCACCTCCCCATCCACCTCCTCCAGCAGCACATTGCACGGCCTCAGGTTCCCATGCGGCAACCCCTCCTTGTGCAGCCACGCCAGCGCATCCGCCAGCCGGTAAATGATCTCCCACGCGCGTTTAACCGGCACCCCCTCCTCACACCAGTCCTCCAGCGTCTCCACCTCCCAATGCATCTTCCCGTTGCTCCGCTTCTCCGACTTCCCAAACAGCGGCACCGCGCAAAAATACGGACTCCT
>JAIYDW010000068.1 GCA_027487315.1 Verrucomicrobiaceae bacterium
GAATGCCAACCCGACTGGGACTTCGTCATCGAAGTCGTCGGCGAACTCCGCCAGAAACTCGAATCCATCGGCCCCGTCAACCTCGACGCCATCCAGGAATTCGAAGAACTCGAACAACGCCACAACTTCCTCGACACCCAGCACAACGACCTCGTCCGCTCCAAGGAAGAACTCCTCAACGTCATCGCCAAGATCAACGAGACCACCAAAACCATGTTCTCCGAGACCTTCGCTCAAGTCCGCGAGAACTTCCAAAACAACTTCAAAGAACTCTTCGGCGAACAAGGCAAAGCCGACCTCGAACTCATCGACGCCGATGATCCCCTCGAGTCCGGCATCGAAATCATCGCCAAACCGCCCGGCAAAAAACTCACCACCATCACCCTCCTTTCCGGTGGCGAGCGCAGCATGACCGCCGTCGCCCTCCTCTTCTCCATCTACATGGTCAAACCCAGCCCCTTCTGCGTGCTGGACGAACTCGACGCCCCGCTCGACGAATCGAACATCTCCCGCTTCCTCAAGATGCTGGACAAGTTCATCGCCAACAGCCAGTTCATCATCGTCACCCACAACAAGCGCACCATGAACCGCGCCGATGTCATCTACGGCGTCACCATGCAAGAGTTCGGCGTCTCCAAACCCGTCGGCGTCCGCATGACCCAGGACCAGGACATCATCGCCCCCTCCACCATCGCCGACCTTCAACTCGACGCCCCCGCCAAAAAAGGCCGCTCGAACAAATCCAAAACCCCACCCGAACAACTCCGCTCCCCCGAAAGCACCGCCACCCCCGACCCCTCCCCCGAAGAAGAAGTCGCCCTCCCCGGCTGATTCAACGAACACCTAACAACCCCGTAGGCGCATTCGCCAGAATGCGTCAACCATCGCAAGGCCATGCCATCGGAGGCCTTCGATCTTGTTAGTCCCAGCCGCAGTCCATCAAAAGTACCACGCCTGTCCCAGGCGTGTCCCACTGTCTCCGTCGTCCACCCAAATTCTGACGAACGTAGCTATCAAAGAATCTGCGACCCCGCCATTGACCAGCAACGCAATTGAAACGTTGACTCTCGATCACGAAACTCATGGATACCCTCGCCATCCAGAGTTCAAGAGATCATTTGCCTGAACCACGCAAAATCAGAAAATGCCATACGAACTGCTCATCCTCGTGTATTGCGTCGCGGCAGCTTGGTTGACACTCAGAACCCATCGGTTCAACAGCCCCGTTCTACGATGGGCGCTCATCACTCTACTTCCCCTCTCCCTTTTGGCCTACGCTAAGCTGCGGGTGGACATTTCCACCTTATTCCTATTCGCGCCGCTATTTATCGCCACCGGATGGTCTTTCGTATCGATTATTCTTCTCGGCATCAAGCTTTTCATCTCCACCCAAAGGTCATGGCGGCACTTCGCTACTCACGTTACCAGACCGCTCATTTGCATCTGCGTTTTTGCGATGGTTCGTTACTTACATACCCACTCTCTACAGCAGGCACGCATTCAAGCGACAGTGACCGCAATCGCCATCCAGCAAACATGCAACAAGGAACTTCGATGCCCAACCTCTCCTCCCAATTCGTCGGCCATTCACTGGACGCCCATCAACAACCATTGGGAGACCCGCTTCGGCAGCGCCTATGCAAGCACTTACCACACCGAGTGCAGTATAGACGATCAAACCTATTCGATTGTGTTCAGAATAAACATTGATGAAAAATTTGAGATCTCTGGCGGCGTCCACCGCCCTTTCGAAGTCTACAGAGGCCCTTACTTGGATGAAGCCAAACACCCATTCAACCACGCGGAAAACCTACTTCAATACGTGTCCAAACTTGATCATTAAGGCCGCTTCTTCAGCATCAGTCCATCCACAGAACACCCCTCCGTGAAGCAGACACTCCTGTCTGCCTCCCCACAACCGTACCACGCCTGTCCCAGGCGTGCGTCACCGCCGATTGCCACTCGAAGTTACCCCTCCATCCCCGCCATCGAAGCCCACCGCCCACTCTCCAACACCACCGGCGGCACCAAATCCCTCCACCGCGGATCATTCGCCAGAATCATCCGACGCACCTCCGCGCTGCTCACGAACAGCAACTCCGCCACCCCCTCCTCAATCGGTCGCACCGACTTCGTCTCCAAAAAGTAAGCCAGCAAATGCTGCATCGGCGCCTCCAACCGCGCCTCGCGCGCCGTCAAAATCTTGCCCGTCGCCTTGTCGCCGCTCGGATACACATACAACCTCACCTGATTCCGGAACAACCGCCCAAACGACTCCACCACACCCCCCGCCAAATCCTCATACCAGCACGGCTTGAATAACTCCTCAAACAGCGGCAACCCCAGCACAATCCCCACCGGCATCTTCGTCTGCCGCGCCAAATAGCCGCTCAACCGGTGAAACTCCGAATACTTCGACAGCAGCACGTTCTTCCCCAGCGACTGCAACACATCCGCTCGCGCCAGGAAGTCATCATGCTTCACCCCATCCTCATCCACGTGCAGATTGTTGAGCGTCATCTCCAAAATCTCCAGGTGCCCCTCGGCTTGCTCACCAAAGTCCGCCAAAAAGCCCGCCCGACCCTTCTCGATCATGTCCAAATTCAACCGCGTGATCGGATCAAAACTCCCCCGCTTCACCAGCACCGGCTTCTTATGCAGCGTATCCGCCGCTTGCACAATCTCCCCATCCGCTAAAAACAACGCCGCATCCGTCAGCCCGTTCTCTACCAACTCCAACGCCGCCAACCGATCATCAAACGCCGCTCTCGGAAACGCCGGACCACGACACTTCGCCATGTCGATCTCAATTCGCCAGCGATTCAACCCATGCATCAGCGCCTGCAGCAGACTGCGCAAATCCCGCCGCTCATGAAACGCTGCCCACACCAGGTTCACCCCCAAAATCCCCACCGCATCCGCTTGCTCCCGATTCGTGTCATCCAGCATCCGCAAGTGCAGCAAAATCTCTGAATACGGCCCGCCCGGCACCATCTGAAACCGGATCCCCATCCACCCGTGACACTCCTGATCCCGATCATTGTAACCCTTCGCCCGAATCGTTGTCGCCAGCGCAAAAAAAGTCGTCTCATCCCCCCGCTTTGCCCCCAGCCGCTGCTCCAAAATCCGATACTCATGGTCCAGCATCGCCTCCAGTCTTGCCCGTGAAACATACCGCTGAATCTTCCCATAAATCTCATCGCTGAACGTCATGTCGTAGGCCGACATCGTCTTCGCCACCGTGCCCGCAGCACCCCCCGCCCGGAAGAACCAATTCGCGATCTCCTGCCCCGCCCCAATCTCCGCAAAAGTCCCGTAAATGCTCGGGTCAAGATTCAGTCGCAGCGCTTTCTCAAGGGATGTCGGTGGGATCGTCTCAGGCATAGGCGCCCCAACATAACGCCTCCCTGCCTCCTTGCATCGATTTCCTCATCCCAATCCCTCAACACTCCACCCATCCCGATACTTCCGCGTCAATTGCGCGTTCAGCTCCGGCCGGTTCGTCACCTTCCCCGCCGCCGCATCCCACTCGATCCAATCCCCGGCATTCCGCTCCGCCAGCACCCCCAGTAAAACCGCCTCCGTCACCGGACACCCATACGTCGGCAAATCCGTCGCCGCCTTCTCCCCCTTCATCGCCGCATCCACCCAGTCCGTGTAATGATTCGCCGGCCGCGTCTTCGGATACGCATAACCCGTGAACGACGCCTCCGGCACCAGCCACGGCCGCTGGCTGTGCGGCTTGAAAATCCCGCCCTTCTCGCCCACAAAAAAGATCCCGCTCGGTGCCTCCTTCGTCAGCACCGACGGCTTGATCACCACCTTGTCGTCATACGGATACCCCCCATCCGTCCACGTCATTTTCAGCTTATCCCCCGCTGTCAAATCCGTCCCTGGAAACTCCAACTCCAAATGCCGCTTCATCGCGTACAAATCACCCTGGCTACCCGCATCCAAACACCGCACCCGCGTTGGTGCCGCCAACCCCAAACAAGCAAACACCACGTCAAAGTAATGACACCCCATGTCCCCCATCATCCCCACCCCAAAGTCCACCCACGCCCGCCACATCGACGGATGATATGCGTCCGCTAAAAACGGCACCTCGTTCGCCACCCCCAACCACAAATCCCAATCCACCGTCCCCGGCACCGCATCCGCCTGCGCCTTGCGCTCCGTCACTTTCGGCCACCAACTCGCCTTCTTGTTCTCCCAGCAAATCACTTCCTTCACCTTGCCAATCGCCCCGCTCCGAATCAAATCCACCGCCAGCGACGTCTCCACCGACGAATGCCCCTGCGTCCCCATCTGCGTCGTCACCCCCGCCTTCGCCGCCTCCAGCCCTAGCACCCGCGCCTCGTGAAGATGATGCGTCAGCGGCTTCTGCAAATACACATGCTTCTTCGCCCGCAACGCCGCCACCGCCATCGCCGCATGCGTGTGATCCGGCGTCCCGATTGTCACCGCATCCACCGTGTCCCCCAACTTCGCCAGCATCTCCCGATAATCCCGAAACACCGCCGCCTCCTGCAATCGACCCGCCGCCTCCGGATCCTGCAACTCCTTCCGCCTCGACCCCTTCCCTCCCTGCGCCAACTCCAGCGTTCGCGAATCCACATCACACATCCCCACCACCCTCACCTTCGGATGCTGCAACACACTCATCATCGTGTTCCCTCCCATCCCCCCCACCCCAATCGACGCCACCTGAAACATCGAGTTCGGTGACCTCGCACTCAAAATCGCAGGAGCAGAAAAAGTGGCGGAAGCAGCAACAGCCTGTTGGAAAAATCGACGACGGTTCATAGCCCCCCATAACGCCCCCACCACCCCCCATCTCTCATCTACACCACTAACCACTCTCAACCCTCAGCCTTCAGCTCACTGCCTCCCCGCAAACTCCATCATCACATACCTCTCCCCATCCCCCCCCGCCTTCCCCGTCACCGGCTCCTGAATCGCCACTTCCCGCAAAATCACCCCATACCGCCGCCCCATCTCCTTCCGCCTCAGCGCCATATCCGCCTCCTTCACCATTACCCATCTCGCCGACTCTGGCAGTTCCCTCAAATCCGCCACCTCCCGGCACGTCATCCCCAAATAAAAAGGCCACATCCGCTCGTCCAACTTATAGAGCACCAGCGCCGGAGCCTCACCCGTATGCCCCAGAATCTCTTTCGCAAACGGCCGCAAATCATCCTCCAACGTCGTGATCGGCGCCACCGTCACCCCCATCAATGCCACCGCCGCCCCCATCACCGCCAAATGCCCCACCCCCAGCCGCCACGGCATCCCTTCCCCCTCCGCCCCCCTCAACCGCCACACCCACCCACACGCCCCCACCAACACCCCCGTCGCCGCCACCACCCACCCCCACCTCACCCCCACCTCACCCCCATACCGCCCCACCCCCACCCACCCCGCCACACCCGCCAAAACGCCCACCCCCACCAGCACCGCCAACCATCCCCGCACCCATCGCCCCCGCGCCGCCAGCGGCAGCAGCGCCCAACACTCCACCACCAAAACCGCCGCCGCCACATTCAACGGCAGCATGAACCGCGGCCTCGACGACGGCAGCAGCGCGATCACCAAAAACCCCACCACCAACCCCGCCCGCAACCCCTTCAACCACACCCCCCGCCGCCCCAATCCCGGCCACTGCCCCGTCACCACCCCGCTCCACGCCAAAGGCAACAACACCGCCCACGGCAAAAAATTCATCACACTCTGCGGCACCTGCAGCACCCAGTTCAGCCAGTCAAACTCCACCAACCCCATCCGGTGCGTCACCTGCTCCATCCACACCTTCCCCGAGTCCTTCTGCGGATTCCGACCACTGTTCGCCATCGCCCACGGCAACCACACACTCACAAACACCGCCACCCCCACCCAGTGCCTCACCGAAAGCAACTCCCGCAACCTACCTTCCGCCCACAACACCCCGATCACGATCGCATAAAAATACCATACATGCACCGGACCCTTCGCCAAAAATCCCAACCCCAGCAGCAGCATCGACCCCACCCAAGCCAGCCACTTCCACTCCTTCCACCAAGCCGCCAACCAAACCATCAGCGCCATGCCAAACAGCACCATGTAAATCCCCTCGATCTCCGCCAGCCGCCCCTTCTCCAAAAACCCGATGTTCGTCAAACACACACACGCCGCCAAAAACGCCCCCTCATTCCCAAGCCACACCCGCCCCGCCAGCAGCACCGTCAACGCCAGCGCCAACATCCCCAAAACCGACGGCAGCCTCACCGACCACTCATCCATCCTGCCCGTCAACTTGATCGCCCACGCCGTCGCCCAATTAATCAGCGGCGGCTTGCGATTGTAAATCTTCCCTGCCGAACGCGGCACCACCCAGTCCCCCGTTTGCAACATCGTCCGCCCCGGCAACACCCGCCTCGCCTCTTCCCCCTGCAACTCCCGCGTCCCCAGCGCCGGCAGGTAAAGCAAACCCCAGCCCAGCACCAAAATCAGCACCAACCCCATCACGCCCTGCCCTTCCCCCGAGCGCCCCATCACCGCCCCACCTCCTCTTTCTGACCCGCTTCCGGCACAGGCGCCGCCGGCTTCTCCTGCCCCGGCACAAACGTCAGCCGCAACCGCTTCACGTCCCCGTCAAACGGCGTCGAATTCGGATACCCCTTCACCGGCAACACCCCTAAACTCGTCCCCACACTCAGCTCCCCCTTCAGCGACTCCGGAAACCCGCCTTCAAACGGCGCCTCTTCCAGCATCTCACTCTGCCCCGGCACCGCAATCGACAGCACCCCATCCCCGTCAATCAACGCCCGCACATGCTGCCTCCCCTTCCCCAGCCGATGCGTACTCACCGCTGCCGTCTTCCCCCCCGCAAACACACTCAACCTCATCTTCCCATCCACCAAATGCAGCGCATACCCCCGACCCGGCTCCCCGTGACTCACCAGCGAGCTGTCCCCATCCACCTCCGGATCCATCTCAAACAACGTCTCGATCAACACCCCGCACCCCTTCACCTCCGGCACCTCATCACCCCGCAAAACATCCCCCACCTGCAACTCCAGATCCACCCCGCCCCCCGTCCTCGCCGCCCCCGCAATCTCCGCCACCGGCCTCGAAGCCCGTGCCCACTCACTCGGAAAAGCCTTCCCCAAACGCTCCTTCACCTCCGCCAACTCCGCCTTCCCCGCCACATTCACCCACTCCTTCGCATCCACCTCGTGATCGTAAAGCTCCTCTTCCCCACCCGCATAGCGAATGTATCGATACCGCCGATCCCGCGCCGCATACGACGCCCCCTCACCGCCTCCCATCATCGTCACCGCCGGCCGCTTCCGCTCCGTCTCCGGCTTCTTTAGCAGCGGCACCAAACTCTCCCCATCCAGATGCCCCGGCGCCTTCAACCCGGCCAGCTCGCACAGCGTCGGATAAACATCCACCAGCGCCACCGCCTCCTCACTCACCGTGTCCGCCTGAGTCACCTTCGGCGCCGCAATCGTCAGCGGCACATGCGTCGCCTCCTCCCATAGCCGACCCTTGTGCCACATCTCCTTTTCCCCCAGATACCAACCATGATCCGACGTGAACACCACAATCGTGTTCCCCGCATGCGGCCCAGCATCCAGCGCCTCCATCACCCGCCCCAGCATCGCATCACAAAACGCCACATTCGCCAAATAAGCCCGCACCGCACTCTTCCACAGCCCTTTCTCCAGAATCTTCGCGTGATCCGCATCCTTCTTCTTTTGATGCCCCCTCGCCACCTCCGGCACATCCTCCAGATCATCCTCCCTCACCTCGGGCAAAACAATGTCCGCCTCGGCCGGCAACCCGTCAAAATACTTCTGCGGCACATACCAAGGCGAGTGCGGCCGATACAACCCCACCGTCAAAAAGAACGGCTTGCTCTGCTTCTTCCGCAAAAAATCCGCCGCCCACGCCACCACCTGGCCATCATCCGTCACCTCATCCGCCACATCGATGCCACCCCAGTCCCAGTGCCAAATATCCAGCCCGTTAAAATTCCTTCCCGTCTGCACCGGCAGCATCGGAATCTGCACCCCCGCCTTCGGAAACCGCTCCACCCACGCCCCATCCTCCTCAAACCCGCGCCGCCCCCCATGCCATCCCGCCAACCGACCTTCCGGCCCCCCGTGATTCGCATGAAACACCTTCCCACCCGCCGCCGTCAACCAGCCCTGCTCCTTGAAAAAACTCGGCAAGGTCGGCTTCCCCGCCAGCGCCACACTCCGCCGCCAATCCTGCTCATTGCCAAACACCCCACTGCTACTCGGCAGCATCCCCGTCAGCATCGAAGTTCGTGAAGGATTGCACAGCGCATAGTTGCAGTGCGCATTCGCAAACCGCATCCCCCGCTTCGCCAGCGCATCCATGTTCGGCGTCACACTCTGCGGATGCCCCCCCATCCATCCCGGATAATCCCGCAAATCGTCCGCCACAATGAACAGCACATTCGGCTTAGACCCATAACCCCGCTTCGGCCCCGCCCCCTCCACAGGCATAAGCCCCCCTCCCAGCAGGCCAAAAACCACCACCCCCCAGGTCAAAACACGAA
>JAIYDW010000001.1 GCA_027487315.1 Verrucomicrobiaceae bacterium
AAGAAATACGAGGACATCCGCAGCGAGGTGAATCGCATTCAAAACGAAGGCCGCAAGGTCACCTTCGCCGAAGTCATCACCACCGGCCAAAAGAAGCTCTATCAGCAAGTCACCGGCAAAACCTCCGCACTCGTCGCCGCCAATGCAACGGGCGCGGACGCCGCTCCCTCCATGATGATGAACGCGGGAGAAACCATCATGATGGCCGACAACTCCAAGACCGAAAAAATCATGATCCCCGGTTATGATCGCCCCGAACTGACCAAGGAAGAGAAAGCGGCCATCGCCCTCAAAACCCAGGAGGCCTACGAGGAAGAAGCCGATTTCTTTGGCATCAAAGACGAAAAACTCCGCCGCTCCTACTTCAAGATTCGCGATCAGGTCAGCAAAAGCACCCTCCGCGCCGCCGAACTCGAGAGCCCCGCGCCCCGCGGCCACTACCTCCGCGAATTTGGCCAAAGCGACCGCGAAACCATCGAGAACGCCAACAACGACGCCAGCGTCCCCCAGGCTCTCGCCTTGATGAACGGCTCCCTCCTGCCTCAAATCACCAATGCCTTCAGCCAACTCATGCTCACCATCAACAAGGCACCCTACCCCGATGACAAAATCGACGCCGCTTACATGACCGTCCTTTCTCGCAAACCCAACGCCCGCGAAAAAGAAGCCTGGCTCAAAGCCTCGGACTCCGGCCTCACCAGCATGGACGACCTCATCTTCTCTCTCCTAAACACCCAGCAATTCATTTTCATCCAGTAATCAGTCCCAAGCACAGCCAACATCCCTCCCACCATGAAAGCCGAACTCGCCTCCAAACTCCTCCGCTCCGGTGACATCAGCCGCCGTGACTTCGCCGCCAAAACCGCCTCCTCCCTCCTGGGTGTTGGCCTCCTCGGCAACTCCCTCACCAGCAAGTCCTTCGCCGCTTTCGAAGACGCCTCCAAACTCAAACAAATCCCCACCGCCAAAAACGTCATCTACCTCTACATGAGCGGCGGCCAGTCCCACATGGACACCTGGGATGTCAAGGAAGGCGTCGAAACCGCTGGACCCACCAAACCCTTCAAAACCAGTGCCGATGGCGTCCGCATCTCCGAATACCTGCAGCGCACCGCTCAGCAGATGCATCACGCCACCATCATCAACTCCCTCTCCTCCACTCAGGGCGCCCACGAACAGGGCAACTACATGATGCACACCAGCTACGAACTCCGTGGCACCATCCGTCACCCCTCCATGGGCGCCTGGCTCAACGTCTTCCAAGGCGGCGGCAATAGCACCCTCCCCAACTTCGTCTTCATCGGCAATGACAGCCGCCACCCCGGCGCCGGCTTCTTCCCTGCCGCCCAAGCTCCCCTCTTTGTGAGCAATCCCGAAAACGGCCTCAAAAACGTCAAACCCAGTGTCACCGAAGACAAGTTCCAGGCGCGCATGAAACTCGCCGACGAACTCGACAAAGACTTCCGCAGCACCTTCCAGCAACGCAACGTCAAGGCCTACTCCGACATGTATGATGACGCCATCGCCATGATGAAATCGGAAGACCTCAAAGCCTTCGACCTCACCGACGAACCAAGTGACGTCCGCGCCGCCTACGGCAAGGAAGCCTTCGGTCAAGGTTGCCTCCTCGCCCGTCGCCTCGTCGAACGCGGCGTCCGCTTCGTCGAAGTCTCCCTCGGCGGTTGGGATACCCACAACGCCAACTTCGTCGCCGTCCCCGAACGCTGCGAAACCCTCGACAAAGGCCTCTCCAGCCTCATCTCCGACCTCCACAACCGCGGTCTCCTCCAGGATACCCTCGTCGTTGTCACCACCGAATTCGGGCGCACTCCCGACATCAACACCAACGCCGGTCGCGACCACTACCCCAAAGCCTTCTCAGCCGTCATGTTCGGCGGTGGCGTCAAAGGCGGCCACGTCTATGGCAAAACCGACAAGGAAGGCCGTGAAGTCGTCGAAAACAAAATGAAGATCCAGGACTTCAACGCCTCCATCGCATACGCCCTGGGTCTCCCCCTCGATCACGTCATGTACAGCCCCAGCAAGCGCCCCTTCACCATCGCTGACAAAGGCCAGCCCATCCCCAACCTGTTCGCCTAGACCTTCAGGTTCCAACAAATTCCCACCAAAAACGGGGCCCCACCGGGCCCCGTTTTTTTGTGTTTGCCTAATTTTTTCAGAAATCGACCTACTCGCCCACTTTTTTCTGGTCAATTTCGCCCCAGCCTTGTCTAATCATCCATGAGACGGTTGCTCTAAACCGCGCCCGCCTCCCATAATACAACATAACCCAAACGCAATCCATACCATGAAAACCAAGATCAACCAGGGTTTCACCCTGATCGAACTCCTCGTGGTCATCACCATCATCGCGATTCTCGCGAGCTTGGCGGTGCCTACGTTCAACGTCATCCAGGACAAGGCCAACCAAATGAAGGGCACCTCAAACGCCCGTCAAATCATCATGGCCATGAAAGCCTATGCTGCGGATAACTCCGGTGCCTACCCGGACTCCGACCCCATCCAACCCCAAACGGCAAACGATGCCTTCCGCATGCTGTTGGTCGCTGACATCCTCCAAGACGAACGCGTCTTCGGCTGCCCTGCCAGCCCCTACCAGCCCGACAACAACGTTGGTCAACCCCCGCAGTATGCTGAGGCTCTCATGGCCGGTGAAAACCACTGGATGCTCACCCAGGGCCAAACCGACTCAAGCTCCGCCATCATGCCATTGGTGTTTGAAAACGCCCTTAGTATGGGCTGGCCTCCCAACTGGAACGCCGATATCGCAGGCCAACTTCAACGCGGTCGCACTTGGCGCGGCGGCAAGATCATCATTGGTCTGAACGACAACAGCGTCACGGTTGAGAAACTCGAAGCCGCTCGTGGCGCTAACGTGGGCCCTAAACCCCTCGGCGCAGGTGGTCTCAACATCTTCACCCAAGCTTCTCAGACCCAAAACGTGCTCGATATCATCGACAAGTAATCAGGTCCTCAAGTCGCTTCTAAACTCACTCACCGCCGGATTCCTCAAGGGATCCGGCGGTTTTTTTTCTCGCTTAAGCCCTAATTCCGAAGTTCGAGGTGATTGAGAGGCGCTGAGGCTTGGTGGCTCAAGGCTTCCCGGCCGCAGCGACTGCATCTTTTAGGATGCTGTCCAAGGAGCGGGAAGCGTTGAGCAGCCAATGCTCAAGCCTATCAGTTGCCTCCAACTTCGGAGTTGGGGTTAAGCCCTTGGCTTCAAATCCGCCTCAATCTCCCGCCGATCCACCAGATTCCTCGCCTTCACCCGGTGATCCCTCTTCTGCCTCCGCTCAAAACTCATCTGCCGCTTCTTCCGCTGCTTCCTCAACGCCGCCACCTCTTCATCCAACTTCAAAAACCCCTCATACCGTTCCGCGCCCAACTTCCCAGCCTCCACCGCCGCCCGAATCGCACATCCCGCGTCGCGACCATGCTTGCAGTCACCAAATTTACACTTCGCCGCCAACGCCTCAATATCCGCAAACCGCTCCTTCAAGGTCACCTCGTCCGTCCACATCTGCACCTCTTTGATCCCCGGGTTATCAATGATGATCCCTCCCTTCTCCAGCACCAGCAACTCACGCGCCGTCGTCGTATGCCGACCCTTGCCCGTCACATCATTCACCTCACCCGTCCACTGCCACTCGTCCCCCAATAACCGATTCACTAACGCCGATTTCCCCACCCCGCTCGACCCCGCAAACGCCACGGTCACCCCCGGGGCCAGTAAATCTCGCACCGCCTTCAGCCCCTTGCGCCGCCGCACACTGATCACGTGCACCCCCACCTCCGCCCCCAACGTCCTCACCGCCGCCGCCGCCTCTTCATTTTCCTCATCGGTAAACAAATCACACTTGTTGATCAGCACCACCATCTTCGCCCCACCCCGCACCGTGATCGTCAAATAACGCTCCAACCGCCGCAAACTAAAGTCCACCCCAGGCTCTGTCACCACCGCCACCACATCCACATTCGCCGCCATCACTTGCTCCTCGGAACTGTCCCCCGGCACCTTCCGCGAAAAAAAACTCTGCCTCGGCAGCCTTGCCCGAATCACTCCCTCCACGCCTTCCCCTACCCCCGTCTCCACTGCCACCCAATCCCCCACCGCCGGCAATTCCGCATCCGAATCCGCCTCGTGATACACCTTCCCACTCATCACCACCTCCATCTCCACCGCCCCCGCCATCAACGCTCCATACGTGATCTTGTTGTCCCGAATCAACCGCGCCGGCAGCCACCCTTTCGCCGCATAGTCACAAAACGCCGCCTCATGGGCCGAGTTCCAGCCCAGATCCTCAAGCCTTAACTTTTCCCAAGTCCCCATCACTTCCCTTCGCCCAAAGAAATGATCACCGCCAGTGCAATCAATCCCAACACCACCGCCACCATCACCTTCAGCCAACTGATCGGATACTCCCCCGCCACCTTCCCCGTGTGCCCATTCACCGCCACCTGAAACGTCTTCGCCCCATACTGATAGGTCAACAACCACACCGGCAGCAGCACATGCTTGAAGGTCGTGTGATCAAACACCGGCGTAATCTGCAATCCCCTCTGCGTATCCCCCGGCACCTGTGCCGAACACATCGCCTCCAACGCATTCATCATCCGCCCCCGCGAATCCTTCGCGGCCGCCGCCAAATCAATCTGATACTGCTCCACCACCCACCCCGACAAATACCCCGCATCATACGGCTTCAACTCCGCCGTCGTCGGAAACGGACTCACCTCCTCCAACAACTTCGCATGCACCCCCTTCGAGGCCGGCACCAACAGATCATCAAAAAAATGCTCCACCCGCCCTGCCGCCGACTCCCAACGCGTCCGCCGCTCCGACTTCCCGTCTCTCCCCTTCACATAGTAATAGTATCCTGCCTCCGCCTCCCAAGGACAATCCGCTTTCGCATCAAACGTCCAATACGGCAGGTAAATCCCATGCAACCGATCCGTCATCGCCTTGTTCCCCAAATTCCCCGGAGCCCAAAAATGCGACCCATACCATCGTCGGATGTCCTCCCTCACCTTCGCCTCCGCGACCTGAAACGGCATCAAACCCATCGGCTTCACCGGAGATCCCGAATCCTCCACATCCAATAACGAAGGCGACCCGCAAAAATCACACCGCTGCGCCACCCGCGTCGGATCAAACACCGAAACCGCCTGGCAACTCTGACATCGCACCGTCTTCTTCACCGCCTCCCAACCACGCTGATCCGGACCCAGCGACTGCAAGGCGCTCATCAAGTCCTGCTCCATCACCAAGCTCCCATCCGCCTTCAACTCCGCCGCCGACTCCGTCCCACAGTAAGGACACACCAAAGCCCGCTTCGACGGCGTCCACACCGCCTCCGCCCCGCACGCAGGGCAGGAAAACTTCTGAATCGCTGTCAGCTCGGTGGGTTCAGCCATGGCAATGAGGCCCCCAAACTGCCCCACCTTCGCACGAATTCAACACCCACTGCACTCTCCCGCCAATCTCAGTTGCACAGCCCCCCACCGCCCCTACCTTCCCCCCAGATGACTCACTCCCACTCCTTCCCCGCCTAGCTTTCGCATGGTCACCGACACCATCGCCGCCGTCTCCACTGCCTCAGGCGAAGCCGCTATCAGCGTCATTCGAATCTCAGGCCCGCAAGCCTTCGAAATCAGTGCCCGAGTCCTGCACCATCGCCTCCCGCTCCACACCCTCTCCCCTCGCACTGTCCACCTCGTCGAAGCCCGCGACCACGACCACCTGACCCTCGACCAAGGCGTCGCCATCCTCTTCCACAACCCCGCCAGCTACACCGGCGAACACACCGTCGAATTCCAGGGCCACGGCGGCCTCCTCGTCACCCAGCGCGTCCTCGAAGCCTTTCTCAAAGCCGGTGCCCGCCCTGCCGAACCCGGCGAATTCACCCAACGCGCCTTCCTCAACGGCAAAATGGACCTCACCCAGGCCGAGGCCGTCATGGACCTCATCCACGCCCAAAGTACCCTCGCCGTCCGCGCCGCCAACGAACAACTCTCCGGCGCCATCGGTCGCGAAGCCGAAGCCCTCCGCTCCCCTCTCATCGACATCCTCGCCCACATCGAAGCCTACATCGACTTCCCCGAGGAAGACATCTCCCCCGACACCGGCACCGCCCTCCAGTCCCGCCTCAATCAACTCCTCACCCGCACCCGTTCCCTGCTCGATACCGCCGAACAAGGCCGCATCCTCCGCCACGGCGCCCGCACCGTCATCGTTGGCGAGCCAAACGTCGGCAAAAGCAGCCTCCTCAACTGCCTCCTCGGCTTCGAACGCGCCATCGTCAGCTCCACCGCCGGAACCACCCGCGACACCATCGAAGAAATCATCCAGGTCCACGGCATCCCCCTCCGCCTCGTCGACACCGCCGGCCTCCGCGAAGGCCAAGACGACATCGAACGCATCGGCATCCAACGCACCCAAACCGAACTCGAACGCGCCGACCTCATCCTCGAAGTCATCGACGCAAGCCAACCCGCCTCCTCCGCCTCCCGCCTCACCCTCCCCCCTGCCTCCCAGCACCGCCACCTCCTCATCCTCAACAAAGCCGACCTCACCCTCCATCCCGACTGGCAAGCTTCCCCTCACGCCATCCCGGTCTCCTGCCAAAATCGCACCGGCCTCCCCGAACTCCGCGACGCCATCCGCTCCATTGTGCTCCAAGGCGGCTCCCTCTCCTTAGATCATCCCGTCGCCATCAACACCCGCCACAAAAGCTGCTTCGAACGCGTCGAAACCCACCTCATCGCCGCGCTCTCCGCCCTCCAAGCCCAAGCCGCCCCCGAATTCATCGCCCTCGACCTCCGCGAAGCCCTCCAAGCCCTCGGCGACGTCATCGGCCACACCGACATCGAACAAATCCTCGACGTCATCTTCTCCTCCTTCTGCATCGGCAAATAGCCGCGCCCCTTGCAGCCACCTTCGACTTCACCAGTCATCCGTCCGAAACGGACTCGCCGGCAGGTCCTCCCCATTCCAAAGCGTCACCGCCGCCATCTCCGCCCACGCATAGCGCACCGCCACCGGCTCCTTCACCGCATCACTCGAGATCACCAACCGCTCCCCTTCGACCCGTGCCTTGGCCGCATGCCACACCTTGTCCGCGCCCGCCACCTCAAACCCACTCGCACCGCCACCCTCCTTCAAAACCAACCCACCATCCACATGCTCAAACGCCACCACCACTTCCGCCCCACGAACCTCATGCTTCATCATCAACGGCCCGCTGCTCGCCCCACCCTTCCCATACACCTTCGCTAGCGCCCATCGCGCCAATCGATGCCCCACCGTCTGCTTGTCTTTCGGGTGAATGTCCTTCGCCTCCCCTGCATCCAACGTCACCGCCATCCCCGCTCCCGGCACCGCCTTCACCGCTTTGAACATGCCCTCCCGCACCCGCATCCACCCGTCTTCGCGATTCGCCTCGTAGTTCGGCAGCTGCGCCCAAGCCATGGGGAATTCATACCCCCACAACCGCCGCCACTCACTCGCCAACAGCATCAAATGCTCGTCATAAAAACCCGCCTTGAACCCATTGCTGTTCGCCTCTCCCTGATACCAAACCACTCCCCGAATCGCATAAGGAATCAATGGCGCAATCTTCCCGTTAAACAACCCGCCGAGGTCCCCCTTCTTCTCCCTCAACGCCACCGGATCTTGCGGACGCTTCGGCACCGACTTCCCTTTCGCCTTCGCCGCCTTCGCTTTCTCAGTCCACACGGCCAACTGCTTCTCATACCCCGCCTTGGCCGCCACCGCATCAAACGCGGCATCGTCCTTCGCCCGTTGCTCAAAAAAACCCTTCAGCCCCGCATCCCCCATCTGCGCCTCCTTGCCAATCCACGCCTCAATCGGCGTCCCTCCCACGGACGAGTTGATCAATCCCATCGGTGCCTTCATCTCCCACCCAATTTCCCGACCAAAAAAGAACAACGTCGCCGAAAACCGCCCCACCGTCTCAGGACCACACACCACCCACTGCCCCTTGCACCTCTCCTGCGGACTCGCCGCCCTCGGGCTACCCTCCGTGAACATCCGTACGGTGGGCAAATCCGACGCCGCTTTCTCCTTCTCATAATCCCGGGCCCGACTCACCGTCATCGCCATGTTCGATTGCCCGGATCCCAACCACACCTCGCCCACCAGAACATCCTTCACCACCATCGACTCCACCCCGCTCGCAATCATCAAATCACGCCCCTCACTCGATGCCTTCAAGTCCACCAAGACCACCCGCCACTTCCCTCCAGCCCCCGCCTTCCCCACCAGTTCCTGCCCCGCAAACGACACCTTCACTTCCGCCCCCTCCTCAGCCCATCCCCACACCGGCACCTTAGCCCCCGATTGCAAAACCGCATGATCCGAAAACAAAGCCGGCACCTCCAAGGCCCCCCAAACCGGCATGCCCAGCCCAATCAAAAACAAGCAGATACAACGCATCCCCCCAACAACGCCAAGACACCCGCGACCTTTCGCAAATGCTCAACCAAGAAGGAACCAAAGCTATGCCGCCTCGAATTCATCGCCCTCGACCTCCGCGAAGCCCTTCTAGCCCTCAGCGACCTCATCGGCCACACCGACATCGAACAAATCCCCGACGTCATCTTCTCCTCCTTCTACAACGGAAAATCAGAACCCCCTCACGGCATTGACACCAACCCTTGCAGCAAAGTAAAATGCCTCAATGGCTGGAAGCAAAATCATAGCATCACTCTTGCTCCTAACGTGGCTCATTCCGCCTGAACCGGCCCGCGCCTTAGACCTGCCCTATTACTTCTACTCCTTTGAAGGCACCCAGAAATCTCCCTTCCCACCGGAAGGGATTGAGGTCCGACAGGGTTTCATCAACCGATCTACCGCCTCCGGGCAATCTGGTTCCTTTTTGGTGATCGAACCATCCCAGCCTCATGGCGCTGTGGCGCTTTCAGGACGCAGACTCATCGCGGAAGGCCTCTCTCACCTTGAGATTTGGACCACTCCTTCCCCCTCAGACATCACCGCCGGCGGAGAATTTTTGGATTTTGACGGTGCCGCAGTTGCCCTCTTTAGATCTGCACAGGTTCCCGATCAGGCCGAATTTTATGCCTTCCACTTCACTGGCCCCAATTCGGGCTCCTGGATCTCCAGTGGCGTTGTAATTCAACCTCAATCGGCCTTGTGGCACCGCCTCGGCGTCATTCACGACTGGTCCGCCGGCACTTGGAACCTGGAAATTGACGGTCGCCCGATCCTTTCAGGTCTGGGTCGTGCTCCAGATATCCCAAAAGATCACTTCGAGCTTTGGCTCTTCGGGCAAATCGACGGCTCCTCCCAGTTTGACGACATCCTCATCACTCCAGTCGCCCCTGCCCGCCTCGAAACCCTCCTCGCAAATCGAGCCCGGCACGCTTCGCCCAAAACTGTCGCAACGCCAAACCGTGACGCTGTTGCCCACTCCGCTCCCGCACCGCAAAAGCGCCGCCAACACCCACAGCACGGTCTCGACCGCCCCTCCGTCTGGGCCAAACCGAAAACGCTCGATGCCCATATCGAAGTCGTCGGCGGTGGCCGCCATCTCACCAGCACCGACATCACTTCGGATACCGGTCAATCCAAACGTTACGCCTTCTACAGCCCCGGCTACGACGATTCGGGAAAACCGCTTCCTCTCCAGGTTCAGATCCGCTCCGACGGCAGTCTGGCAAACGGCCGGCGCCTTCGGGATCTTCACTGGAGCGTGACCGAACTGCCCAAAAAGGGCCAGATCTTAGTGCCAATCCTAATTCAAGGCACCTTCGCCACCGGCCCCGTGCAGACCGCAACGGTGCCCTCGACTTTTTCAAACAAGGCTCTGAACATCAATGTCTGGCTCCAGACTCCCAATCTCCAACCCTGAAAATCTAGCGCCTCCTCACGCCGCCTCCGGCAAGCCCTTCACCGCTTCCTCCACCCGCGCCTCCAACTCCGCCTCCACCCGCAAGTTGTCCACAATGTACGTCTGCCGATCCGGCGTGTTCTTGCCCATGTAAAACGTCAGCAGCTCCTTGATGCTCTTATGCTCCGGCATCAACACAGGCTCCAACCGCATGTCCGGCCCGATGAAATGCTTGAACTCATCCGGACTGATCTCACCCAATCCCTTGAACCGCGTGATCTCCGCATTCCGCCCCAGCCGATTCAGCGCCCTCTGCTTCTCCTCCTCGTTATAGCAATACAACGTCTCCTTCTTGTTCCTCACCCGAAACAGGGGCGTCTGCAAAATGTAAAGGTGCCCCTGCCGCACATTCGGATCATGCGCCAGCTCCTTGAAGAATTGCAGGAAAAACGTGATCATCAGCAGCCGAATGTGCATCCCATCCACATCCGCATCCGTCGCCAACACAATCCGATTGTACCTCAAATCCTCAATGTTCTCATCAATGCTCAGCGCATTGGCCAACAGGTAAAACTCCTCGTTCTCGTAAACAACCTTCCGCGTCAGCCCGAAACAGTTCAGCGGCTTCCCGCGCAAACTAAACACCGCCTGCGTGTTCACATCCCGGCTCTTGGTGATCGATCCGCTCGCGCTGTCACCCTCAGTGATAAAGATCGTGCTCTCCTCACGCTGCTTGTCCTTGCTGTCCAAATGAATCCGGCAATCGCGCAGCTTCTTGTTGTGAACCTTCGCCTTCCTTGCACTCTCCCGCGCCGCCTTCTGGATCCCGCTGATCTCCTTCCGCTCCTTCTCATTGGCCTGGATCTTCTCCAGCAAGCCCTTCGCCACCGCCGCATGCTTGTGCAGGTAATTGTCCAACTGCTGGGCCACCACACTCGAGATGTGCCCCCGCAAATTCCGCCCGTTCGGCTCCATGTGCGTCGACCCTAGCTTGGTCTTGGTCTGACTCTCAAACACCGGCTCCTGAACCTTCACACTCACCGCCGCAATCAGCGATCCCCGAACATCATTCGGCTCAAACTGCTTGTTAAAGAACGTCCGACACCCCGCCACCACCGCCTCACGAAACGCCGCCAAATGCGTCCCCCCCTGCGTCGTATGCTGCCCGTTCACAAAACTATAGTACTCCTCGCCGTATCCCGTCCCATGCGTGAACGCCACCTCCACATCCTCACCCTCAATGTGAATCACCGGATACAGCGGCTCCTCCGTCAACTTCGCCTGAACAAGATCCACCAGCCCGTTCTTCGACTTAAACTTCTCCCCATTCAGCGTCAACGTCAGCCCCGGATTCAGCCACGAATAGAAACGCAGCATCTCCCTCACGTAGTCCAGCTTGTAGTGCACCTGCGCCGTGAAACTCTCAACGTCAGGCCGGAACGAAATCTGGGTTCCATTCACCCCATCCGAGTCCTTCGGCTGCTTCATCTCATACTTCACCACCCCGCGCTCAAACTCGCTCGCCCGTGTCTTCTGCTCCCGAAACGCCTGAATCTCAAAAAACTGCGACAACGCATTCACCGCCTTGATCCCCACCCCGTTCAATCCCACCGATCGCTTGAACACCTCGCTGTCATACTTCGCCCCCGTGTTGATCTGCGCCGCACACTCCAGCAGTTTCCCCAGCGGAATCCCCCGCCCAAAATCACGCACCGTCACCAACTGATCCGCATCAATCGTGATGTCCACCTGTGTCCCATATCCCATCACATGCTCGTCAATCGCATTGTCCACCACCTCCTTCAGCAGCACATAAATCCCGTCCTCCGGCTGCGAGCCATCCCCCAACTTCCCAATGTACATCCCCGGCCGCAGCCGAATGTGCTCCCTCCAGTCCAGAGATCGGATGCTGTCTTCGGTATAGCCGTGTGCAGGTTGTGACATATCGATGAGAAATTACTTCGGGTTCCTTAAAGAAGCCAGCCTCTTTCATAAAACACCCTGCCAACCTGTCAACGATTGCGTCATCGGCATCCCTCCGATTAGGTAATGCCACCTATCTGGAAACCATCAATTCTTATATTCAATCAAGAAAGTTTAACTTTTCACTAGCATAATTCATTGTTGTTATGTAAAGTATCACAATTATCAAAAAGTTATGCCCATCAGCTTCCCATCTCCCCCCACCACGGGCGCCTCGGATTCAGGCGTTCTCTTTCAGCCAGAGGCCGATGCCCCCCCTCCGACTTCCACCCTCGAACGCATCGCCGTTCCCGTAGCCCACAGCCTCTACGACCACCTCTGGTCCGCCACCTCCCAAAACCCAACCCAATTCCCCTCCCCTTCAAAAGAACACCCTCCTGAATCCTCCCACCCCGCCCTCGACCGCGCCATCCAAACGCTTCAAGGCAACTACCGCGAACTCCAGCACGCCAGCCGCAGCGAACTCAGCCAAACACGCATCGCCGTCGAACGCCGCATGGATGATCTCGCCGAAGCCATGCACAACGACATGCGCCGTCTCCGCGACGACACCCTATCTGAAGCCGCCACCAACCACAGCGACGTCTTCCGCTGCGCTACCACCCTCGGCCACGTCCAAGACCGCCTCGCCCGCTTGGAAAGCGCCTTCAATTCCCTCCAAGACACTCTCCGCAGCCTGCATCCAGCCTTCGCGAACGCCCTTTCTGGCTCCCAAAACCAGCTTCAACAGCAACCCCTAAACCACTCTCCCGTCAACTATCCCACCCCCATCGCAGTCGCGCACTAAAGGCCACTCAATCAGCACCCTCCTCACTCCCGCCCCACTCCCCACCCATGCACTCCACCCGCCTCCGTCTCCTCGGTCCCCTCTGGCTCTTCGGCTTCCTCCCCGCCATGGGAGCCGCCAAAATGATGGGCCAACCCCTTGCTTGGTTCTTCGGTGATACCGGAATCCTCCTCGGCGGCGGCGTCTTCTTGGCCGCCTACCTCATCAGCGACTGGGTCCTCAGCCCCGCCAAAGCCGCCATCGACGGCACCTGCCGCCTCCTCAAAGGTCTCCCGCCCGAGCACGAATCCTCCACCTGGCTCCCCGACACCTTCTTCAAAGTCCGCACCGAGATCAACCTCCTCTTCGCCAAACAACATCAAGCCCTCGCCTCCGCTGAAGAACACACCGGCCAGACCGCCCAACGCCTCCAACACGCCGAACGCCTCGTTCGCGAAGCCTTCAGCGCCATGCAAGGCCTCTTCGCCGCCAGCGACGAAGGCATGGTCGTCATCGACGCTCATGGTTCAATCATCGCCTCCAACGAAAAACTCGACGCCCTCCTCGGCGAATCCCTCGAACGCCTCGTCGGCCGCGACGGCAAACGCCTCACCGCCCTCTTCAAAGAGCGCCTCGTCACCAAACAAGACAAAGAAGCCTGGTTTAAAGAACTCGCCGCCACTCCAAACGAACGCCGTCAACTGACCGGCGAATTGCCCCTCAATCCCCCCGTCCAAGTCGAACTCCAGTCCCTCCCCATGATCTCGGAGTCCGGTGCCGTCATCGGCCAAATCTGGATCCTCCGTGACCACTCCAAGGTCACCCTCCTCGAACGCCAACTCCGGGAATCCCAAAAAATGGGCACCCTGGGCCTGATCACCGGCGGCATCGCCCACGACTTCAACAATCTCCTCACCGCCATCCACGGCAACATCGCCCTCGCCGAACTCACCCCCCACGGCAACGAAGCCGAAGTCAAAACCCGCCTGGAAGGTGCCAGCCAAGCCACCACCCGGGCCACCGAACTCGTCAAACAACTCCTCGGCTACTCCCGCCGCGGCACGATGGAGAAAAAACCCACGGACATGCGCCAAGTCATTACCGACGTCCAAGGCCTCCTCCGCCACAGCGTCGACCCTCGCATCAGCATCCGAACCAAAACGCCCGAATCCGCCGCCACCATCCTCGGCGACTGCACCCAAATCGAACAGGTCCTCCTTAATCTCGGCATCAATGCCCGCGACGCTCTTCCTGAAAAAGGTGGCGTCATCGAGTTCGAGGTCGAAAACACCAGCCGCCCGGACACAACCCGTCCAGAAGCCCTTCCCGCCCCCTTCGTCGTCGTCTCCGTTCGCGACAACGGCTGCGGCATCTCCCCGGAAAATCGCCAGCGTATCTTCGAAGCTTTCTTCACCACCAAGGAACCTGGAAAAGGCACCGGCCTCGGCCTCGCCACCGCTCAGGAAATCGTCCAGGATCACGGCGGCTGGATCGAGTTCGACAGCGAAATCGGCCGCGGCACCGAGTTCCGCATCTTCATTCCTCGCCTCGCAGGCGTCGCCAAAGAAACTCCAGCCACTGCCCCCGACACCTCTCTCATCAGCCTGCGCAATGCTGCCGCCCCCAACCTTCGCCGCATCCTCGTCGTCGACGACGAAGCCCCAGTGCGCAACATCGCCGTCAACATGCTCAAATTCCTCGGCTACGAAATCATCGAGGCCTCCGACGGCCAACAAGCCCTCGACATCATCGACGCCGGAGATCAAAAAATCGACGCCGTCCTCCTGGACATCTACATGCCCAAACTCTCCGGCCGCGACACCTTCCGCAAGCTCCGCGAAGATGGCAACGATCTGCCTGTGATCGTCTGCAGCGGCTTCATCATCGATCCCGACGAATTCATCGTCCTCAGCCAGGGCCGCACGCCTCCGATCGACATCATGACCAAGCCTTACTCCCTCACCGTCCTCCAGAATGCGATCTCAAAAGCCTTCCCCGAAGACGAACCCCCAACCAAACACGGGCGCAAAGATCAATCGCTCAGCGCCCTGGCTTCCTAAGCTGCAAAACAAAGAGCGCGGTTGGGAAGGACCCTAAACCCGCCGCGCACGCGGCTCCCGCGCCACCGTATCTGCTCCTCCAGCACTCGTCACAAACGGCCCGCCCTCGAGCGGAGCCACCCCGGTGAATGCCACATCCGGCATGTCACTTGGACGTCCTTCCAAAGGAAAATCCTTCCGCAACGGAAAGAAAGGATACCCCTCCCACATCAGGATCCGCCGCAAATCCGGATGCCCGGCAAAGTCGATTCCCATCATGTCATAAGCCTCCCGCTCATGCCAATCCGCCGTGAGCCAAAGATCGGAAACCGTCGGCACCGACTCATCCTCCGACACCTTGCACTTGATCCGCAAATGCCGGCCATGGCCGTAACCATAGAGTTCATAGACCATCTCAAACCGAGGCTCCTCACCCAAATGATCCAAACTGGAAATATCGACCAGATAATCAAACCCCAACTCGCCCTTGGCAAAAGCCATCACCTCATGAATCGACGCCAGCGTCACATTCACCGTCTGTTCCCCCCTAAACTCCACCGTTCCCAAGACGCTCGCCCCAAACCGACTCTTCAATGCCGCGACCATTTCCGTGTGTGTCATGATATCAATCCGGTAAAAATTCAATCCTCCAAAGACGCCAGCAGTTCCTTCTTCTGATCCACAAAAGACGTCTCCGTCTCAATCTTCCGCTGCAGCCGCATCAACCCTTCCAACAAAGCCTCCGGCCGTGGCGGACACCCCGAAATATACACGTCCACCGGAATCAACTGATCGATCCCTTGCAACACCGCATAACTCCGATACATCCCCCCGCTGGAAGCACACGCTCCCATCGCAATGCACCACTTCGGCTCAGGCATCTGATCCCAAATCCGCTTCACCGCCAGCGCCATCTTATAAGTCACCGTCCCCGCCACGATCATCACGTCGCTCTGCCGGGGAGAAAACCGCATCACCTCCATCCCAAACCGCGAAATATCAAACCGACTCGCCCCCGTCGCCATCAACTCAATCGCACAACAAGCCAACCCCATCGGCATAGGCCACAGCGAGTTCTTCCGCATCCAATTGATCGCTGAATCCAGCTTGGTGAAAATCACATTCCCCTCGATCTTCGAATCGTAGGCGGCGTGGATAGGCTCGATCTCGGAAACCATAGCAATAAATGGGGTTCAGCAGGGGCTGTTTTAGCCTCTCCAAGGAATACGACGCCCCCCACCCACCGGCAACCAGATTGTGAAATATTTCACAAAGTCAGAAGCTCAAGGCTTCACCCGCTGAATCTCTCCCTTTTTCTCCTTCTCTTCCGCCTCTTTCCTCGCCGCACTCGCATACGGATTCACCGGCATCAAATTCGCCGGAATCGGTGCCCGCCTAAACTCCTTCCCTGGACCATGATTGGCCTCCAAATAATTCAAAATCTCCTCCTCCACCTTCGCCTCCAGAGGCCACAGCCCCGCCCGCCCCTGCATCCACTTGATTACGGATCGCCACGTCTCCCTCGTCCCCTTCTGCTGCAAAAACTGCTTCGCACTGTGGCACGTCACACAGTTGTTCCTCACCAATTCCCAACCCGGAGCCATCTTCAACCCCGTCAACTCATCCACCGCCACTTCCTGCCCACCCACCGTGGCCACCACCACCAGCCATCCCACCATCATCCAAAAAATAACCGCTTTCATCTTCATTCAAGCAACTTGGATGCCCACCCGGTGACACGCATTGTTCAAATACCCGTGAGAATTCCACCCCGGCACGACCATCGGCTGACTCACCCCCTTCTCATCCACCGCCCGCGCCCAAACCTCATAATAGCCCACCTGCGGAAACTCAATCGCCACCGCCCATCGCTGCCATGCCAATCGATTCACCGGCGCCTTCAACTCCGCCCGCTTCCACGTCGATCCATAGTCAATCGACACCCACACCTCTTTCACAGCCAAATCCCCGGCCCACGCATGCCCCCTGACCTCCAGCGCCTTCCCCATCGCATGCGTCTCTCCCGATGCAGGCCGGGTAATCAACGACTTCACCGGCATCGACTCAATGATCTTCATGTCCTCATCCGCCAGTTGCGTCCCCGGCTGCACCGGAAACTTTGGAACCATGTACGATCCCTGCATTTTCTCCCCGTCATGCACCCGATCCCTCACCACCAGTCTCGTCAACCACTTCCCCGAAACCGACGCCGGCCACCCTCCTGCCACCAATCTCAAGGGATGCCCGTTGATCCATGGCAGATCCTCCCCGTTCATCGCAAACGCCAGCAACGTCTCATCCTCCAACGCTTTCTTCATCGGTAACCCGCGTGAAATCGCCGACTTCTTCGGATCTCCCGACAGATGCGTGTCCGCCCCATAATACCCCACATAAACCGCAGCCTCAGTCATCCCGCACGCCTCCAACACATCCCTCAATCGCACCCCCGTCCACTCCGGACAGCCCACCGCCCCCACTGTCCACTGATTCCCCGTCGCAGGCGGGTTAAACTCACTCCGCCCATTGCCCCCACACTCAATCACCAATCGATACGTGTGATGCGTGAACGATTCCTTCAACTCTTTCAGCGTGAACGTCCGCGCCTCCTTGCACGCCTC
>JAIYDW010000216.1 GCA_027487315.1 Verrucomicrobiaceae bacterium
CACCACCGGCGTCGGCGCCAACGCCTCCAGCAGCGCTCTCAGCGCCTCCGGCCCCAGCGACTTCCCTTCCCCACGGGAATACGGATGCACCACGATCACCTCTCCCCCTGGCCACCCCGCCGGACGACTCCCCGCCGCCAGCGGAAACCGCACCTCATCCCCAACCTCCACCCCCAGCGCACGCGGCACCGCCAAATACCGATCTACCGCATGCCCCCCCGCCTCAACCGCCACCACCTCACCATGAAACCACCCCGCCCCCTCCCGCGCATCCGACAGCCCCATCACCCAATCTCCCCCACGCCGCCAACTCACAATCCCGCTCCGCAATAACCCCTGAAAGTCCACCACCAACTCCGGCCTCTCCCTCTCCGCCGCTCGCCATTCCTTCAACCACCGCCCCGCCCGCATCAACCCACTCACCCCACGAAACGATTTCCGGGAAAACGCCACCACCTCATCCACCAGCGCACTCCCCTCCAACAACGGCATCCACTCCGGATTCGCCAACCAGCGAAACACCGCCCCCGGCATCGCCGCCCTCAGCGCCGCCACCGCCGGCATCGCATGCACAATGTCTCCCAACGAACTCGGCTTCACCACCGTCACCGACCGGAAGCTCCCCAGCTCAGGCCTCCCGACACCCCTTCCCGCGCTCATTTTCCAAAGCTCAGCCGATCCGCCAAAAGCGCCGGCAAACCCGCAGCCAGGATCGTCTCCTGCGCTCCCACCACATCATACTCCACCCGCCGAATCTGAATCACCTGCGCATCACTGTCGTAAATCACATACGCCGCCCGCCAGTCCCCATCCCTCGGCTGCCCCACACTCCCCACGTTGACAAAATACTTCACTCCCCGCTCGATCGTCACATCAAACCCACGCCCCGCCCGCACCGCATCCGCTTTCTCAAACACCCTCGGCACATGCGTGTGCCCGTAAAAACAAAGCGCTGTGAACTGGTAACTGAAACTCGCCATCGCATCGAAGCGATTCGTCACATACCCCCACGACCCCGGCGAATCCAACGTCGAATGCACAATCGTAAAGTCGCGCACCTGCCTCACCAATTTCAAATCCCGCAGCCACTCCCGATGCTCCACCGTCAACTGCGCTCGCGTCCAAAGCAGCGCCGCCTCCGCCAGCGGATTCAAATCCTCCAATGAACCGTCTTCAGCCGCTCCCTCATCATGATTCCCCCGCACCACCGGACACCCCAGCATCCGCACCGCCTCCAAACACTCCACCGGATTGCCCCCGTATCCCACAATGTCACCCAGACAAACAAAGTTCCCGCACCCCTGCTCCTGCGCATCAGCCAGCACCGCCTGCAGGGCGTGGTAATTGGCGTGAATATCCGCAAACAGGGCAAACTTCATAATTCGGAAGAAAAACAACTACACCCCTCCCCCCGCCCATGTCCAGCCACGATTTCATACCCTCTCACCCACCATTCGATTTTCCCACCAACCCCACACCAGTTACCCCACTTGCCAACCCCCACCGAACCTGCTTCACTCTCCTCATGCAGCAGCCCCAAGCCGGTCTCTTCACCCGACTCACCCTCGCGGCTCTGCTAGCCCTCCCCCTCCCCAGCACCGCCCAGTCCCTCGACCTCGATCAACTCTTCGAAGAGCGCAACCTCGCCCCCCTCATCCAAGTCCTCAACAGCGGCGACTACGAACTCTGCATCCGCATCGGTGAAATGGCCAAAGACCGCGGCCTCAAAGCCGTCGAATGGCGCCTCGTCCACCTCGACGCCCTCCGCGCCCTCGGCCGCCTCCAGGACGCCCTCGACGCCACCCCCGCCATGCTCGCCGCCTTCCCCGGCGACCTCCGCCTCCTCATCCAGCGTCACCAGCTCGCCTCCGACCTCGGCCAAACCGACCTCGCCCGCGAAACCCTCGACGCCATCAACGCTGCCGCCAAATCCAAACCCGCGCCCCAGCGCTCCGCCGCCGACTGGACCGCCCTCGGCCAGGCCGCCCTCGCCGCCGGTGCCGACGCCCAAAAAGTCATCGCCAACTACTTCCAGGTTGCCCGCAAAAAAGACCCCAAAGCCGAAGCTCCCTACCTCGCCGAAGGCTGGCTCGCCCTCGAAAAAAGCGACCCCGCCCGCGCTGCCGACACCTTCCGCGCCGGCCTCAAAAACCACGGCGAAACCCCCGCTCTCCGCCACGGCCTCGCCACCACCTTCCTCACCTCAGATCGCCCCGCCGCCTCCGAAAACATCGCCCGCACCCTCGAAATCAACCCCCATCACGCCGGCGCCCTCCTCCTCCGCGCCGAACTCCACATCGGCGCCGAAAAATACCTCGACGCCGAGGCCGATATCCAATCCGTCCTCAACCTCGACCCCGACCACCCCACCGCCTGGGCCCTCCGCGCCGCCACCCTCGCCATCACCACCGCAGACGCCGCCAAAGTCGACGCCGCCCGCGCCGAAGGCCTCCGCCGCTGGCCCCAAAATCCCCTCGTCGACCACACCCTCGGCCGCGTCATCTCCCGCGCCTACCGCTTCGCCGAAGGCGCCTCCCGCCAGCGCCAGGCCCTCACCTTCTCTCCCGGCTACCTCCCCGCCAAAGTCCAACTCTGCCATGACCTCCTCCGCCTCGGCGAAGAATCCGAAGCCTTCGAACTCGCCACCGCCATC
>JAIYDW010000061.1 GCA_027487315.1 Verrucomicrobiaceae bacterium
AAACCGCTGTCGCCGACGCAGATCGAGACCCTGCGGCGCTGGATTGCCGCCGGCGCGGATTACGCGAAGCACTGGGCCTTCGAGCCGCCGGTGAAGGCCCCCGTCCCAGCGGGCACGCATCCGGTTGATGCGCTGGTGCGCGCGAAACTAAGCGAGAAGAACTTGTCGCCCGCACCGTCGGCTGAAAGCGCGGTGCTGGCGCGTCGACTGTATCTCGATGTCATCGGACTGCCGCCGACGCCGGAGGAAGTGGAGAGCTTTGAAAGATCAAATGCGGCCGACTCGAACACCGCCGTGGGCGAGTTGGTCGAGCGGCTTCTGAAAAACGAGCGACACGGTGAGAAGTGGGCGAGGCATTGGCTCGATGTGGCACGCTATTCCGATAGCAACGGCTACGAACGCGACTACCCGCGCGAGCAGTGGGCCTGGCGCGACTGGGTGGTGCGCGCGCTCAACGAGGACATGCCGTACGACCGTTTCGTCATCGAGCAAATCGCCGGCGACCTGCTGCCGAATCACACCCAGGCGCAGATGGTGGCCACCGGGTTCCTGCGCAACAGCATGACCAATGAGGAGGGTGCCATCATCCCGGAGCAGTTTCGCATGGAGGAAATGTTCGATCGCATGGACTGCGTGGGCAAGGCGGTGCTCGGGCTAACCATCCAGTGCGCGCAGTGTCATACCCACAAGTTCGACCCCATCTCGCACGACGAGTATTTCGGCGTGTTCGCTTTTCTGAACAACACCTTCGAGGCGCGCTCGCCGGTCTTCGAGGCCGGGCAGCAGAAAGAAATCGCGGCCATCCAGGATGGCATCCGCGCCGTGGAAGACCGCTTGCGAGCCGAGCGCCCGCACTGGCGGCAGGAACTGCGCGCATGGAGCGATGAAGTGCGGAATCAACAACCCACCTGGACGCCGCTCGACGCGTTGGAATTGCACTCCAGCGACGGCATGACGCATCCGACCAAGGAGCCGGGCTTTTCCATCCTCACGCAGGGACCGATGAACACCGGAGCGTATAGCGTCATCGTCGCCGAACCGGATCTCGCAGGCGTCACGGGATTGCGTTTGGAGGCGTTACCGCATCGCGACCTGCACTTTGGCGGTCCGGGGCGCGGCGCGCACGGCACCTGGGCCGTGTCCGATTTGAAGGTTAGCGTGCTGAAACCCGGCGCGAAAGACTACGAGGAGCTGAAGCTGGTGGAGGCGACTGCGGATTTCTCCATGCAGCAACATCCCGAACCGGAAGAATGGAGCTCGCGCCCCGCCAAACCGGAAACCGATCCCGCGAAGAAAATCGAGCGTCTCTGTGGCCCGGTGGCCTTCCTCATCGATGGCAGGCTGCAGACCAGTTGGCGCGCGGATCGCGGGGCAGGGCGGCGCAACGTGCCGTCGGCCGCGGTGGTGCGTTTCGCGCAGACATTGCAACTGCCACCAGGCACGAAGATGAAAGTGCTGAGCCATCTTTCGGGCGGTCCGTGGCCGCACGGGATGCAGTTGGGCCACGTCCGGGTGAGTCTCACGAGCGCTCCCGCCCCGCAGGCCGCGCCGATTGATCACGCGGCCATCCTGGCACTGCAGACCCCGGCGGAGCAACGAACCCCAGCAGAGCAGGCGATCCTCTTCACAGCGTGGCGCGCGAGCGTGCCGGAACTGAACCCATTCAACGATGAGATCGAAGCGTTGTGGTTGAAGCATCCCACCGCACCGACCTCCGTGCTGCATCTCACGGAGCGCGACCCGTTGCGCCAGCGCGAGACGCGGCTGCTGGATCGCGGTGGGTGGGACAAACCGAAGCACGCCGTCGCGCCGCACACGCCTGCCGCCTTGCATCCCTTTCCCCCAGGCGCAAAGCCCGACCGCCTCGCCTTTGCGCGCTGGCTGGTGGATGCGCGTTCCCCGCTGGCGGCGCGGGTGGCGGTGAACCGCGTCTGGCAGGCGATCTTCGGCACGGGCCTCGTCGAGACGGCGGAGGATTTCGGCACGCGGGCACCCGTGCCGGAGCAACTCGCCCTGTTGGACTGGCTCGCGGTCGATTTCATGGAGCACGGCTGGAGCCAGCGCCACCTGCTGCGCACCATCCTCACCAGTGCGACGTATCAGCAGAGTTCCGTCGCCACGCCCGCTGCGCTCGAGCGTGATCCGCGCAATCAACTGCTCGCGCGCGGCCCGCGCTTCCGCGTGGATGCGGAGGTCGTGCGCGACCTGGCGCTAGGCATCGCCGGCCTGCTCACGCACCGCAGCGGCGGCGCGCCCACGTATCCGCCCGTGCCGGAGAGCGTGCTGGAATATAATTATGTGAAGCCGCCCTATTGGAAGCCATCCCAAGGCCCCGAGCGCTATCTGCGCGCGCTCTATCTCTTCCGCAAACGCTCCATGCCCGATCCGATGCTCAGTAGCTTCGATGCGCCGAGCAGCGATTTCGCCTGCGCGCGCCGGCTCCGCTCGAACACCGCGCTCGCCGCGCTCACCGGCTTGAACGAACCCATCATGGTCGAGGCCGCGCAGGCGCTCGCCTTGCGCATCCTGCGCGAAGCCGGTGCCACGGACGAGCAGCGCGCCGCCCACGCCTATCGGCTCTGCGTCTCCCGCCGCATCCGGCCGGCGGAGAGCGAGAAGCTGCTGGCGCTCATCACCAGCACCCGCGAGCGCATCGCACAGGGCGCACTGAATGCCGATGAAATCATCGCGGATTCCTCCGCCAAACTGCCCGCCGGCATCACCGCCCAGGACGCCGCCGCGTGGACGCTCGCCGCGCGCGTGCTCCTGAATCTCGACGAGACGCTGACGAAGAACTAGCCATGAACTCCGAACTTCACCTCAAGCGCACCGACCCGATCACCCGCCGCTGGTTCCTCCGCGATTGCGGCGTCGGCCTCGCCGGGCTGGCCTTCAATTCGTTGCTCCAGCGCGAGGCATCCGCCGCCGCGACCGTGGAAAGCCGAACCAAACCCGCGCCGCATTTCCCGCCTAGGGCGAAGCGGATCATCTATTTGTTCCAGGCAGGCGCGCCCAGCCAGTTCGAGTTGTTCGATCACAAGCCCGAGCTCACCAAACGCAGCGGCCAGCTTCCGCCCGCTGAGTTGCTCAAGGGTTACAAGTCCGCCTTCATCAATCCGAACTCCGCCCTGCTCGGGCCGAAGTTCAAGTTTGCCCAGCATGGGCAGAGCGGCAGGCCCATCAGCGAACTGCTGCCGCACACCTCCTCGGTCGTGGATGAACTCTGCTTCATCCATTCGATGCACACGGAGGCGGTCAATCACGCGCCGGGACAGATCATGATGAACACTGGCTCGCAGAACTTCGGGCGGCCCAGCTTCGGTTCCTGGTCGCTGTATGGCCTGGGCAGCGAGAGTGAAAACCTGCCCGGCTACATCGTGCTCGCCAGCGCCAAGGGCACCAGCGGCGGTGCCAGCAATTACGGCTGTGGTTTCCTGCCCACGACCTTTGCCGGCACGCCCCTGCGCGGCACGGGCGATCCGATCCTGTATCTCTCCAATCCCCAGGGCATCGATGCCGCCGCCCAGCGTGCCTCGCTCGATACCTTGCGCGGCCTCAACGACCTCGCGCTCGGCCAGCATCACGATCCCGAGACGGCATCGCGCATTCACAGTTATGAAATGGCTTACCGGCTGCAAACCAGCGCGCCTGAGTTGATGGACATCGGTGGCGAGCCGCAGCACATCCTCGACCTGTATGGCATCAAGGACATCAAGGAATCCAGCTATGCACGCAACTGTCTCCTCGCGCGCCGCCTCATCGAGCGCGGGGTGCTTTTTGTTCAGCTTTTCCACGAAGCCTGGGACCAGCACAAGGCGCTCACCCAAGATCTGCGGACGAACTGCGCGGCCACCGACCGCGCCAGCGCCGCGCTCGTCACCGACCTCAAACAGCGTGGCCTGCTCGACGACACCATCGTCATCTGGGGGGGCGAGTTTGGCCGCACGCCCATGGTGCAGGGGGGCGATGACGGACGCGATCACCACAACCGCAGCTTCACTCTGTGGCTGGCCGGCGGCGGCTTCAAAGGGGGCCACAGCCACGGCGAGACCGATGACCTTGGCTTCAATGTCGTGCGCGATCCCGTTCACGTGCACGACCTCCACGCCACGCTGCTGCACCAGCTCGGTCTCGATCACGAAAAGCTCACTTACCGTTTCCAAGGCCGCGACTTCCGCCTCACCGACGTGCATGGGCACGTGGTGAACGGCATCCTCGGGTGAAAGGCAGAAGATCACACCCATCCATTTCAGATGAATCAACTCACACCTTCCTCCAAAGACTCGGCCAGCCTGCTTCGGCTGACAAGAATCCCGACTCCGCTCGCCGCACTGATGGGCATCGTCTGCTTTTCCATCGCAGCTTCCGCCGCCGACGTGCCCATGCTCACCGCCGAGGAAGAACTCGCCACCTTTCAACTGCCGCCGGACTACCGCATGGAGCTGGTCGTCGGTGATCCGCACATCAAGGAACCCGTCGCCATCGCCTTCGACGGCAATGGACGTCTCTTCGTGGCGGAGATGCGGGCTTTCATGCAGGATCTCGAAGGCACTGGTCAGCGGGAGAAAAACGGTCGCGTCTCGATGCATTGGTCGAGCAAGGGCGATGGCGTCTTCGACCGGCACAGCGTCTTCATCGACGGCCTCGTCCTGCCGCGCATGATCCTGCCCCTGGATGGAGCCCTGCTGGTGGCGGAGACCGACTCGAACGACCTGCATCTCTACCGCGACACCGACAACGACGGCGTGGCGGACAAGAAGGACCTCTGGTTCAGCGGCGGGCCGCGCGGCGGCAATCTCGAGCACCAGCCCAGCGGCCTCGTCTGGGCTCTCGATAACTGGATCTACGCCAGCTACAACGCCTACCGCCTGCGTTGGAACGGCGCGGGCCGCCCTCCGCTCCAGGAACCCACGCCTCCGAACGGCGGCCAGTGGGGCGTGGCGCAGGACGACCATGGCAAGCTCTGGTTCACCGGCGGCGCCGAGCGCGGGCCGCAGAACTTCCAGCAACCCATCCTCTACGGCGGCTTCAACATCACCGGGCAGACGCCGCACGATTTCTCCGAGGTCTGGCCACTCGTCGGCCTCGCCGATGTCGAGGGCGGAGCGATGCGCTTCCGCGCCGAAGACAAGACGCTGAACCACTTCTCTTCCCCCTGCGGCAGCGAGATCATCCGTGGCGACCGCCTCCCCGCCGAGCTTCGCGGCGACTTGCTCGTCTGTGAACCGGTGGGCCGCCTCATCCGCCGCGCCAAGGTCGAGGTCCGCGACGGCGTCACCCATCTGCGCAATCCGCACGAGCGATCCGAGTTCATCCGCTCCACCGATCCCAACTTCCGTCCCGTGAGCGTGGCCAACGCCCCCGACGGCTCCCTCTACATCGTGGACATGTATCGCGGCGTCGTCCAGGAGGCCGTGGCGATCAAAGCAGGCAGCTACCTGCGCGTCGTCGTCGAACAACACGGCTTGCAGAAGAACATCGGCCGCGGGCGCATCTGGCGTCTCGTGCATGAAAGCGCAAAACCCTCCGCCATGCCGGAGATGCTCACGGAAACGCCCGCGCAGTGGGTCGCGCATCTCGCGCATCCGAACGGCTGGTGGCGTGACACCGCGCAAAAGCTCCTCGTGTTGCGAAACGACGCGTCCGTGATCCCCGCCTTGCAAGCCATGGCAAAAACGCACGAGCACCCGCT
>JAIYDW010000243.1 GCA_027487315.1 Verrucomicrobiaceae bacterium
ACGAGGGAGTCGGTATGGTCGGTAGCTGCGACGGAGATGAGATTGGGGGAGGTGAAGCTGGCGGGGTAGTCGGGGTAGAGATCGTTGTTGATGCCGGAATTTCCGGAGGCGGCGATGAAGCCGATTCCGGCGTTGTGGGCGGCATCAATCGCAGCCTTCAAGGCTTGTGAGAAGCCCGAGCCGCCCCAAGAGTTGGACGAGAGGAAGACGCCTTTGGCCGTGGCGTAGTGGATGGCGTCGATGGCATCGGAGTTGGTGCCACTACCAGAGGCACTGAGGAATTTCAGGGGCATGAGTTGAACGACCGGGCTGACACCGGAGACACCGATGGCGTTGTTTCCTGAGGCACCGACGATTCCTGCGGTGTGGGTGCCGTGGCCATTGTCGTCCATGGGGGAGGCTGTGTTGGTGACGAAGTTCCAGCCGTGGATGTCGTCGATGTAGCCGTTGTTATCGTCGTCGAGGTTGTTGTCGGGGATTTCGTCGGGGTTGATCCAGAGATTGGGAGTGAGGTCGGGGTGGGTGAGGTCCATGCCGGAGTCGATGACAGCGATGACGACGGAGGGGCTGCCGGTAGTGACGCCCCAGGCTTCAGGAGCGTCGATGTCAGCGTCAGTGGTGCCACCGGTTTGACCCGTGTTGTGGAGGTGCCACTGTTGATCGAATGAGGGATCGTCGGGGAAGACGGGGGTGCTTTGGTGGTGGACGATGTAGTCTGGTTCGGCGTAGGCGACGAGGTCGGGAGATTTTTCGAGGGCGGAACGAAGCTGATCGAAGGCTGCGATGGAGGGATTGTTGAGGGCGACGAGGTAGTGATCGGAGTCAGAGAGGCGGCGGCGGATTTTCGCGTTGAGCGAGGGGAGTCTGGCTTTGAGATCGGATTCGGACCTGCCAGGCTGGAGTTTGATCAAGAGGTGGTCGCCGACAAAGACGGAGAGTGAACCGGGCTGGAATTGGTTCGGGTTACTGGAGGAGGTGGATTGTTCTTTGCGGAGGAGGGGATACTTGAATGACGTTTGGAGGAGGGTGATTTCGCGCGATTGCTTGGTTTTTTGATCGGGGACGGTGAGCGTTTCGATGACGCGGCCGGACTTCACTTCGGGGAGCGAAGCGTCTGGGCGGGGGGCGGGACGTTCGGGGATGAGCGAGGGAGCGGCAGCCGCATGGGAGGGGGAAACTGTTGGCGGCGGTTGATGGCTGTAGGGTGCTTTACGAGCCTTTGGCTGAGCGAGCCATGCCAGCACGGCCAGGAGAAGGGCGAGGACGAGAGCGAAAGTCTTGATGGTGCGAGACATGAAGCTTTTGAAAATACCCTGAACTTTGCCGAACAAAAAGTTTAAAATTGGCACACAAAAGCCGCACGAGGTGTCGTTAGAGGCGGGAAATAACGCTTGAAAAGGCGTGCTTCCGCAGCATTAACCCTGCCCGCCCGCAACAACCCATCTGGAGAAGGTGGGTTTACCAACCTAGGTGAGGGCTGTCAGGGACCCCATCCCATTCCAACTGTGCCAACATGATCCAAGTTCAAGACCTGAAAAAAATATTCGGAACGAAGGTCGCCGTCGATGGTGTTTCGTTCAAAGTGGAGAAAGGCGAAGTGCTCGGCTTTCTCGGACCCAACGGAGCGGGCAAATCCACGACGATGCGCATGGTGACCGGTTATTTTGAGCCGACAGCCGGATCGATCTCGGTGGGTGGCATTGACATGCTGGTCGAACCTGAGAAGGCGAAGAAGTTCCTGGGTTACCTGCCGGAGAACGCGCCCTTGTATTCGGACATGACGGTGGCGAGTTTCCTGGGTTTCTGTGCTGAGATCCGTGGTCTTACGGGAGCGGCGAGGACGAAGGCATTGGATCGGGTTCTGGATCTTTGCTTCCTGGACAGCGTGAGGAATCAGAGTGTGGATACGCTATCGAAGGGGTATCGTCACCGGACGTGTTTTGCGCAGTCGATCATCCATGATCCTGAAGTGCTGATTTTGGATGAGCCCACCGATGGGTTGGACCCGAACCAGAAGCATGAGGTGCGCAGCATGATCAAGCGGATGGGCGAGAACAAGGCGATCATTTTTTCGACACACATTCTTGAAGAAGTGGAGGCGGCCTGCTCGCGAGCGATCATCATTGATCGGGGTCGGGTGGTGGCGGATGGAACGCCTGCGCAGCTGAAGGAGCGCAGTCCGAATGCGGGCAGTTTGCGGGTGGTGATTCGGGGAGCGAGCGGTGGTTCGATCAAGGAGGAGATCTCCAAGACGAGCGGGGTGCAACGGGTGGAAGCGATTGAAAGCACTGAGACAGGGCTGGTGGCGAGAGTGCTGCCAGGCAAGACTCAGCAGGCTGGTGATGTGGCGGCAGCGATCGCGGGTTTGGCGGTGGCCAAGAACTGGAAGCTGCAAGACTTGCATCAAGAAGAGGGACGGCTTGATGAAATCTTCCGTTCGATCACACGCTCGGACACGGTCGCCTGATTAGCGACTCTCGGATCTCTTTATCTCACTTTTAATCATTCGATCTTCTCATGAATCAAAACGACATTCAGAAAGTATGGGCTCTCTATAAGAGGGAGTTCCTGAGTTACGTGAATTCGCCGGTGCTTTACGTCATCCTGGTGATCTTCCTGTTGGCGACCATGGGGTTTGCCTTCTTGTTCGGGCGTTTCCTGGACAGCAATAACGCATCATTGGGGCAGGCGTTCTTCTTTTGGCATCCATGGATTTATGTGGTGCTGGCTCCGGCGGTGGGGATGCGGTTATGGTCCGAGGAGCATCGCTTGGGGACAATCGAGCTGCTATTGACGATGCCGATTTCACCTTGGCATGCGATTTTGGCGAAGTTCAAGGCGGCGGCAACGGTTTGGTTCATTGCGCTGGCGTTGACGATGCCGATTGTGTTCACGGTGTTTTATCTTGGGGAGCCAGACCGGGGTCCGATCATCACGGGATATGTGGCGAGTTACTTTTATGCCTTGGGTTGCCTGGCAGTGACATCGGCGGTGAGTGCGTTCACCCGCAGCCAGGTGGTTTGTTTCATTGTGTCGGTGGCGGTGTGTTTGACGCTGACGTTGATTGGTTATCCCGGGATTGTGGATTTCGTGGTGAACGGGCTTCCTGGGTGGGGTGAAGCAGTGGTGCGATTCATTAGCTACCTTAGCTTCATGGATCACTTTTATGAGATGTCGAAAGGCATCTTCGTGGTGCGGGATGTGTTGTATTTCATCTCGGTGATCGTGGTCGCGCTTTTGGTGACGGCCTCGGGTCTGCGGTCCAAGCGCGCTTAACTTCCGTTCGTTTTTTAACTCAACCTCTTTAGCCAGACTCATCCGATTATGAGCAGCTCCAAAACTACCTCTACTTCCTCTGCTGTTGGTTTCACTACTTTGCTGGTGATCGCCATCGTGTTCGTCATCAACTACATTGTTGGCGGGCTTGGGCTCGGCAATTTTCGAATTGATGTGACTGAAGACAGTCTTTACACGCTGTCGAAGGGAACCAAAAACATCCTTGGACGCATCAATCCGGACAAGCCGGTGACGATTCGTTATTATGTAAGTTCTGACGAGCGGGTGATGCCGCCGGTGTTGAGCACCTATTCACGCAACGTTCAGGATCTGTTGTTTGAGTTCCAAAAGGCGTCGAACGACAATGTGGTGTTTGAGAAGCTCACGCCGAATCCGGATACGGATGAGGAGGACAAGGCGCGTGAGGATCAGATTCAGGGCATGCAGGTCAACTCTGAAGGAGACAACATTTATTTGGGACTCGCGATTCAGAGTGGATCGCAGAAGGAAGTGATTCCGTTCCTGAATCCGTCGGAGGAGACGAAGCTGGAGTATGATGTAGCGCGGGCGATCAACAAGGTCATTTCGACGAAGAAGCCGATCATTGGGGTGATGTCTTCCATGCCGGTTCAGGGGTCGCCGATGTTCCAGTTCCAACGTCAGCGCGGGCAGGAGCCTTGGGCGGTGATTCAGCAACTGCGTTTGGATTATGAGGTGCGGGATGTGGAGATGTCGGCGACGAAGATCGACAGTGATATTTCCGTGTTGGTGGTGATTCACCCTGGGGACATTTTGCCAACCACGGAATATGCGATTGATCAGTATTTGCTGAAGGGTGGTCGCTTGCTGGCGTGTGTGGATCCGTTGTGCTGGATTGGGCAGTCTTACAATGGACAGCAGAATCCGATGACGGGTCAGTCGACGGTGGTGGCGAAGACTTCTGATTTGCCGAATTTGCTGAAGGGTTGGGGAGTGGGTTACAGCCCGAATGAGGTGGTGGCGGACATGTTTTATCGCGGAACGTTGATGGGGCGTCAGAATCCGACGGCGTTGCAATTGCCAGCGGGAGCGATCAATCGGTCCAACCCGATCACGGAGAGTTTGCAGTCGATGACGATGGTGTCGGCGGGGGCGTTGTCGGCACCGCCAGCGGGTGGGCCGACGGCGGAGATTTTGTTGGAAAGTTCCGAGCAGAGCAGCGGGATTGATTTGGCAACGGCGGAGAGTTTGCGGACGGAATCGTTGAAGGAATTCACGGCGAGCGGGCGGAAGAAGGTGTTGGCGATGCGATTGAGCGGGACGTTTAAGACAGCGTTCCCGGATGGTCCGCCGCCTGCTGCGGTTGGAGGGGCACCTGGAGGAGGCATGCCGCCTGGAATGCCACCGGGGATGCAGGGTTTCCCTGGGATGATGCCACCGGGAGCGCGTGAGGGCGGCGGGGCGCAGACGGATCCGGCAGCACCAGCGGCGACGGCGACGACGGAACCTGTGGCGGCGGCTGCGCCGAGCGCGCCAGTTGCGCCGGCGGCCCCGGCTGTCGAGGCGACGGCACCGGCTGCAGCGGCGACGGCCCCTGCAGCGCCTGCGGCTCCAGCAGCTCCAGCAGCTCCCGCTGCACCGGCCGGTGAAGCGAAGACGGATGCGGCTCCGGCGGCGCCTGCGAAGCCAGCGTTGCCACCGGATCATGTGGCGGAGTCGAAGGGGGATAGCAGTGCGGTGATGTTGTTCTCGGACGCAGACATGTTCTATGATGCGTTTTGTTTGAGCCAGGACCAGATGACGGGCACGCTGGTGGCGATCAATTCGAACCTGCCGATGTTCCTCAACGCGATCGAGCTTTTGAGTGGTGGTGGTGATTTGCTGGCGGTTCGCAGCCGTGCCAGCACGCAGCGGCCGTTTGTGAAGCTGGATGAGATGCGCGAGAAGGTGGAGGTTGAATTCAGGCCAAAGCTGCAAAGCTTGGAGAAGCAGCTCAATGACACGGTGCAGCAAATTGGCACGATGAAGGTGAAGACGGATGCGAAGACGCGGACGTTGATCCTTGATCCGGAGCAGCAGAAGCAGTTGGCGGATTTGCAGGCGACTCAGGCGAAGATCAGCAAGGAGGTGCGCGAGGTTCGCAAGCAGCAGAATCGCGAGATCGACTGGATCAAGTTCACTTTGAAGATGCTGAACATTTTGCTGATGCCGCTGATCGTCATTGCGGTTGGTCTCATTCTGGCCATGCGCCGCCGTTCCGCGACGGCTGCGCGATAACTTTCCACTCAAACCTTTTGAATTCCAAACTCTGACTTCCTGAGATTGTCATGAAGAAATCCCTCCTCCCCCTCATCGTGCTTGCCGGACTGGTTGGTCTGGCCGTCGTGACCAAAAACAAAAAAGAGGCGAAGCTCTCGGAGAATGTACGCCGAGGCGTCGTCACTCGGGAGTTCCTGCTGCCCGATCTTGATGTGAATGCGATCAAGACGGTCAAGATTAAGGACAAGAATGGTCAGGTGACGCTGAAGCAAGGGGCGGACCAGTGGGCTGTGGAAGAGCGTTCGGGATACGCTGTGGATTTTGGCAAGATCAGCCAGTCGCTGATGGCGCTGCGTGAGGCCAAGATCGCTGGCAAGCAGTTGCTGGGTGAGGGAGCATGGAAAGATGAGAACGTGTTGGAACCGGCGGAGGGGGTGACGGAGGGCACGGGGATCTTGGTGAACCTGTTGGATGACAAAGGGGGCGAGTTGGCCAAGGTGATTATTGGTGGGGATGTGCAGGTTTCAGGCGGTAACAGCCCGCAGATGGGGCAGTCACCCCAGAAGCTCATCCGATTGCCGCAAGATCAGGGCATTTTGTGGATGGTGGCGACGGATGTGGGGTCCCTGGTGGCAAAGCCGGAAGAGTGGTTGGACAAGACGTTTGTCGCGGTGCAGGACATGGCGACACTGACGGTGACGGCACCGGTGGCGGAGGATTCGTGGAAGGTCAGCCGTGCTTCGAAGGATCTGACGGATTACACGTTGGAAGGGCTGAAGGAGGGCGAGGAATTTGACAGTGCGAAGCTGACGCTGGCGAGTTTGCTTTCCACGGCCTCGTTTAACGATGTGAAGCCGAAGTCTGAGGCGGGTGAGTTGCTGAAGAACTCGAGCAAGGCGGTGATCACGACGTTTGATGGATTCAGTTATGAAGTTCAGGTGGCCAAGCAGTCGAAGGACGGGGCGGACAAGTATTTCATGACGGTGGCGGTGAAGGCGGATTTGCCGAAGGCGCGCACTCCGGGAAAGGATGAGAAGGAAGAGGACAAGAAGAAGCTGGATGACGAATTTGCAGCGGCTCAAAAGACGCTGACTGAAAAGCTGGAGCGGGAGAAGAAACTGGAGAACTGGGTGTTTGAAGTGGCGGAGTACACGGTGAATAATTTGCTGGTGCGGCGCGCGGATTTGATCAAGAAGCCAGCGGCGCCGATTGAGAAGGATGGGCAGCCTGCGGCACCGGGTGCGGCGGCTCCGGCAGGGGAAGCTACGCCGGGCGCGAGTGCTCCGGCGGTGAGTGTGCCTGCAGTGTCGATGAAGGAGCCGATCAGTGTGACGACACCGCCCATTGAGGCGCCGAGCCCGAAGGTTGAGGTGAAGGCGGCTCCGGCTGCGGATGCGAATCCGGCGGAGGCTCCTGCTCCGACGAAGCCCTAAGCTGGTGCAAGCCAGCGGCTTGCACGACGGGGGCGCAGTTACGGGGTGTCGGGGGTGCGTTTGGGTTCGAGTTGTTCTTCCCAGCGGGCGAGGAGCCAGAGGACGTCGGAGAGGCGGTTGAGGAAGCGGGTGATTTCGGGGTTGGGGATGGCTTGTTCGGTGCCTGTGAGGTCGATGAGGGTGCGTTCGGCGCGGCGGGCGATGGTGCGGGCCATGTCGGCGTGGGCGCCTGCCAGGGAGCCGGCGGCGCCTGGGAGGGCCCAGCCTTCGAATTTGAGGGCGCCGTGGGCTTCGAGGAAGGCGACTTTTTCATCGAGCCAGGTGACTTCGGCGGGGGCGATGGTGTGGGGGTGGGTGTCGGAGTAGCGCTGTTCGAGGCCGGGAGGGGTGGCGATTTCTCCCATGAGATCGATGAGCCAGCGTTGGACTTGGGCGCAGACTTCGGTGGTCTCGGGGCGGCGGGCGTGGACGCGAAGGAGGCCGAGGGCGGCGTTGAGTTCATCGACGTCTCCGAGGGCGTGGATGCGGGGGTGTTTCTTGGTGATGCGGTGGCCGAAGAGGAGATCGGTTTCTCCTTGGTCACCGCGGCGGGTGGCGATAGACATGGTGGGAGGATACGTTGGGTGGGTGAGGGAGGCACAAAAAAACGCCGGGCTTTTAGGCTCCGGCGTTTTTGAAAACGGTGGTTGATCCGGGTTTAGGAGGCAACAGCAGCGCCTTTGACTGGGCGGATGGAGGGGCGCTCTTTGACGGCGACGGCTTCTTTGCCCTTGCGGCTGCGGAGGTAGTGGAGGCGGGCGCGACGGACTTTGCCGAAGCGGACGACTTCAATTTTGGCGACCTTTGGGGTGTGGAGAGGGAAGACGCGTTCGACGCCCTCGCCATAAGAGATTTTGCGGACGGTGTAAGCGGCGTTGAGGCCGGAGCCTTTGCGGGCGATGACGAGGCCTGCGTAGATCTGGATCCGCTCTTTGTCACCTTCGACGACGCGGCAGTGCACTTTGATGGAGTCTCCCACACGGAATTCTGGGATGTCCGTTTTGAGTTGCTCTTGTTCGAGTTTGGAAATGATGTTCATGGAGTGCTGTCCGGTTGGTCTGTCGCCTGTTAGGGCGACGGAAATTGAGGGGCGTGGAAGATGCCTGGATGCGCCGTTTGTGCAAGCCGAAATTTGGGTTTCATGAGGGTTTGAGGGCGAATGGAGGTGGAGATTCGGGTTTTTGGTTGTGTTTTGGCGGGGGCACTCGCATGGATGGGCATGAAGATTGGAGTTTCGAACTGGGCGAAGAGCGGCCTGACGGGGGCACTTGGGGTGTTGGATATGTCTGCAAAAGGGAGAGGGAAGTGATGGATTGGGCGTCGATTCGAGAAGAGTTTCCGATCCTTCAGCAGCGTGTGAAGGGTGGGCGGCTGATTTATTTGGACAATGCGGCGACGAGTCAGAAGCCGCGGGCGGTGATCGAGGCGATGAGCCGCTATTACGAGTGTGACAATGCGAATGTGCATCGGGGGATGCATGAGTTGAGCGGGCGGGCGACGGCGGCGTATGAGGGGGCGCGGGAGAAGGTGGCGCGTTATCTGGGGGCGGGGTCGGCGGAGGAGATTGTGTTCACGCGGGGGACGACGGAGGCGATCAATCTGGTGGCGCAGGTGTTTGGGTCGGCGTTTTTGCAGGCTGGGGATGTGATTTTGCTAACGGAGATGGAGCATCACAGCAATTTGGTGCCGTGGCAGTTGGTGGCGGCGCGGTGCGGGGCGCGGATGAAGCACATCCCGGTGAAGGATGATGGGACGCTGGATCTGGAGGTGGCGGCGGTATTGTTTGCGGAAGGGGGGGTGAAGGTGGCGGCGTTCACGCACATTTCGAACACTTTGGGGACGGTGAATCCGGTGGTGGAGCTGTGCCGAATGGCGAAAGAGGCGGGGGCGGTGAGTTTGGTGGATGGGGCGCAGAGTGCGGGGCATCTGCCGGTGGATGTGCGGGCGTTGGGGTGTGATTTTTATGCGTTTTCGGGGCACAAGATGTGCGGGCCGACGGGGATTGGGGCTTTGTATGGGCGCAAGGAGTGGCTGGAGAGGATGCCGCCCTGGCATGGGGGCGGGGAGATGATTTCGGTGGTGCGGCTGGATGGGAGCGAGTTCAAGCCGCCGCCGATGCGGTTTGAGGCTGGGACACCGAACATTGGGGGGGCGGTGGGGCTGGGGGCGGCGATTGATTTCATTGAGTCGATCGGGAGGGAGGCGATCTGGGAACATGATCAGGTGTTGACGCAGCATCTGCTGGGAAGGTTGGCGGAGGTGCCGGGGATTCGGGTGCTGGGGCAGGCGGTGGGGGTGGAGCGGGGGGCGGTGGCGGCGTTTACGACGATGGCGGCGCATCCGCACGATTTGGTGACGTTTGCGGACGAGAGGGGTTTGGCGCTGCGGGGGGGGCATCACTGCAACCAGCCTTTGATGCGGCGCTTTAAGGTGCCGAGCACGGCGCGGGCGAGTGTGTATTTTTACAACACGCTGGACGAGGTGGATGAGATGATCGACATCGTGAAGGAGGCGGTGCGGTTTTTTGGCGGCCTCGATTGAAATGGATTGTTAATGGCGATGAATGACGAACTGAGAGAGTTGTATCAGCAGGTGATTTTGGATCACTCCCGGAAGCCGCGGAATTTTGGGGAGTTGGCGCCGCCGTGCGCGCATGTGCATGGGGACAATCCGTCCTGCGGAGATGAGGTGGATTTGTATGTGCGGTTCGGGGAAGGCGGGGAGATTAACGAGATCAAGTTCAATGGTCAGGGCTGCGCGATCAGTCAGGCGTCGGCGTCGATGATGACGCAAAAGGTGAAGGGGAAGGGGAAGCCGGAGGCGGCGGCGATGATTGAGGATTTTCGCCGGGTGGTGATGGGAGACCAGGAACCTGTGGAGGTGGACAGGCTGGGGGATTTGCAGTTGCTGGAGGGCGTGAGGAAGTTCCCGCAGCGGGTGAAGTGTGCGATGCTGGCTTGGCGTGCACTGGAGCAGGCGATGGAGAAGGGGGAGTAGGGGAGGGCGGAGGGTAGAGGGCAGAGGGGAATCACTCTTTGGGTTTCGGAGTGGTGTCGGGGGTGAAGAGGTCTTTTGGGAGAGATGGATTTTTGAGGGCGCGGGTGATGCGGGTGCGGAGGAGGGAGCCGTCGCGGAGTTGGAATTCCATGAGGTGGAGGGCGCCGGTGGCGGGTTCGATGTGGAAGTAGACGTCTTTGACGGCGAGGGCGGCGCGGCGGTCTTTGAGGTCGAGTTCGAGGCGCCACTGGCCGGGGGCTTCGTCGATGGAGCGGGCGTTTTTGAGGGTGAAGGCGGTTTCGAAGGCTTCGATGGTGGTGGTTTGGGATTGGAGGAGGAACTGCATGGCTTGGGCGTTGCCCTGGGTGCGGTCGTCTTCGGGGTTGAGGGTTTCCTGGGTGTTTTTTTTGAGGTCGAGCCAGAGGAGGGGGGCGTCGGGGCCGTTGCGGAGAAGGAGGAGGGAGGGTGGGGTGTCGATTTGCCAGCGGAGTTGGCCGGACTGGGTGATGTAGAGTTTGCCTTTGCGGGAGAGGGGTTGGCGAAGGGTCTTCAGTTGGCGTTCCTGGGTGAAGTCGAGTTCGAGGGATTTGAAATCGCGGGAGCGAGTTAGCCAGTCGATGACGAGTGGGCGGGCGTCATTGGCGTCGCGTTTTTCCTCGGCGATGAGTGAGCTGCAGAGGATGAAAAGGAGGAGAATGGGACGCATGGGGCTGGTGGGACCTAATTTGGGGTGGGATGGGGATTTGGGCGACACAAAAAAACGCGGCACCCGGTGAGGGGTGCCGCGTTGGAAGATTCGAGAAGGGGCGGGTTAGGCTTTTTCTTCTTCGAGGGTGAGCGGACGGTAGCCGCCGATGGCTTTGAAGTAGAAGAACAGGAGGAGGTAGATCAGAGCCATGGTGGCGGGGATCCAGGCGTCGGCCTTGAGGGTGGCGCGGTCACCGGCTTGGTCGGCGGCGACGACTTTCTGCTGGGCTTCGGTGCGTTCTTTGGATTCTTTGGCCGCGGAGAGCTTGGTGCCGTCGAGGCCGAAGGCGGCGGTGGACTCGATGTTGAGGAACTTCGAAGGGGTGGCGGCTTTGTATTCGCTGTAGAGCGCGGCGTCGGCTTTTTCGAGGGCTTCACCGGCGAAGCGGTCTTTGCAGTAACCGAGGCCGGGGCCGCCGATCAAGCCTGCGGAGAGCATGCCGACGCCACCCATGATGGACATGGCAACGGCACCGGAGCGAGGGAAGCGGTCGCCAATGACGGCGAGCATGGTGGGCCAGAAGAAGGTCTTACCGACAGCGTAGATGCCGAGGGCGACGAGGGCCATGGTGAAGTTCTGCATGCCGCTAGCGAGGTTCAGGCCGATGTAGGCGAGGACGGCGCAAACGAGGAGAAGGCCGATGGGGGAGAGCTTCAGCTTGGTTTCAATGAAGTGGGCGCAGAAGCGGAGGGCGAACATGATGGAGGAGGTCCAGATGAAGAGGGCCTTGCCTTGCTCGGAAGTGAAGAGGTTGCCGGTGATGTTTTGGATCCAGCCGTCGGTGCCGAGTTCGACCGCGCCGACGAGGGCGTGGGTGATGAAGAGGACGAAGAGGAGGATGGAGCCGAGGGAGAACTTGCTCACGACAGCTGCGCCGAGAAGGAGGACGCCACCGATGATCATGCCGATGAGTTCGCCATTGCCGGTGCCTTTGAAGATGTCAGCGAAGAATTTGGAGAGCAGGTAGCAGGCGACGAAGGCGCCGAGGATGCCGACGGATTTGAACATTTCGGAGAAACTGGCGCCTTTTTCGGCGGCTTCGGATTTGGGGAACTTCTGGCCCATGAACATGATGCCGTAGAGAACCGTTGGGACGAGGTAGAGGGCGAGCTGGGTTTTCCAGCTGAGCTGCATTTTGTCGTCGAGATACCAGCCGATGATGGCGCCGATGATCATGCCAGCAGGCCAGGAGGCGTGGAGGATGTTCAGGTAATGAGTGCGGTTTTTGGGATAGAGGGTGGCGACGAGGGGGTTGGCGACGGCTTCGAGGGTGCCGTTGGCGTAAGCGAAGATGAACATGCCCCAGAAGAGGAAGTTGTAGGCGTTGTCCGGGGTGCTGGCCATGAAGGTTACGACAGCGGAGAGGACGTGGCCGATGAGGGCGAGGGCGACGAGTTTGCCGTAACCGATTTTGTCGACGATAAGGCCACCGAAGATGATGCCGAAGCAGAAGCCGGAGAAGCCTGCGCCGCCGATGGCGCCGAGTTGAGCGCCGGTGAAGCCGTATTCTTTGGCCCAGTTATCAAAGATGCCCCCGCGGATGGCGAAGCCGACGCCGGCTGCGAGGATGGCCATGAAACCCGCCCAGAGGAGGCGGCTAGCGTTGGGTGCGATACCTTCGTTTGATGCGGACATGATCGATTTGTGGGTGGGAGGGTGGTTGGTTGGGTTGATGCTGTCGGGAGGGCTAGGCCTTGAAAGCGCCTAACGGCGGCTTTTGTAGGCAGCTTCTAACGGGGGGACAAGGAAAAACTTCCGGATTTTGTTCGGAAGAAGGGATTTTGTGCCTGGTTTTGAGTGGGGGTAGGGAGAGAAGGGGTTAGGAGAGTTCCACAGGTTTGTAGCCGCCTTTGGAGCGGAAGTAGAGGAACATGCCGAGGTAGCAGAGGAGCATGAAGGTAGGGAGGAGGGCGATGGTGGTGAAGGCGCTGCGCTTGTTGGCGGCCTGAATGGTCTCGAGCTGCCTCCGCTCCTCCTCCGGCAGGGTAGCGATCCTGGTCTGGTCCAGAGAGGGCACTTTGCCAAACATGCCGGCTTTTTCCTCGCCCTTCACCTTGGCGTAAATCGCGGCGTGGTCGGGGACGTTGAGCCGTTTGTCCAAGTCCAGGTCCTGCTTGAATCCGATGTAGGGGCTGCCGAGCACGCCCAGGAACAGCACGCCGACAGCGGAAACGCCGTTCAAGGTGAGGGCGCCGCCTTTCGGGAACTGCTCGGAGGTCAGGCCGAGGGTGGTGGACCAGAGGAAGGTCTTGCCCACGGCATACACGGTGGAGGCGGCGACGATGGCCCAGCCGACGGAGTTTGACAGCAGCAGCAGACCGGCGATGGCGATCATGGAGCCAAGGACGAGCAGGCCGATGGGGGAGAAGCGATGCACGATGGGCCCGGCGTAGAAGCGCAGTACGGTCATGATGGCGGAGACGTAAACGAAAACCCACATTTCGAAGTTCTTCACGTCTGGGCCGCTGAGTTTCAGGAGGTCGGGCATCCAGCCGTCGGTGCCAAGTTCGGTGGTGGCGAGGGGGCCGATGGTGACGAGCACGACGATGAAGAGCCAGTTTCCCAAGGAGCGGGTGTAAGCCAGCGCGGCGAGGCCGACCACCGCCCCGGCGATGGCGGAGTAGGCGAGAGTAACCTCCTGCCGGAGCAACTGCATGACGGCGAAGTAAAGCAGGGAGCCGAGGATGAAGAAGCCAAGGCCACCCACCTCGCGCAGCATGTCGCGGTAACTGACACCGGCGGCCACTCGCTCGTTGATGGGGAACATGCGCGGGATAGTGAGGAAGGCGTAGATGACGAGCGGGATGAAGCAGAGAGAATACTTGAACTGCCAGCTCTGCTCGGAGAAAACGGCCGTGGCAAGGGCTCCGAGGGCCAGACCGGCGGGCCAACCGGCGTGCAGGATGTTCAGCCACTTGGCCTTGTCCCGGGGAAACATGGTGGCCACCACGGGATTGACGAAGGCTTCCACGGTGCCGTTGGCGATGGCGATGAGCAGGGTGGCGTAATAGAACGAGCTGTACCCTGTGGCGCGCACGGTGAGGATCAGGGAGACGGTGTGGCAGGCGATGGCAAAGAGCGCGACGAGCTTGTAGCCGATCTTGTCGATGATGAGGCTGAAGAAGATGATGCTGATGGCAAACGGCCACATGCCGGCGCCACCGATGTTGCCCTTCTGCTCCTCGGAAAGGTTAAACTCTCCCTGCAACTGCAGCATGGTATTAGCGCGGATGCCGAAGACGAAGGAGGTGGCGACGAGGGCGATGAAGCAGGCCCAGAAGAGCTTCATGTCTGAGGCGGAGGCGGGTGGGGATTTGGCGGGGGTGCTCATGAGGTGGCTGGAATTGAAGGGAAATGGGGCGGGGGTGACAAGCCTTTTTTGGGCCTTGGAGAGCGGCAAGCTGGCGAATGCGGCTATTTGGAGAGGAGGAGCTTGGCCTGGAGCCAGGCGTGGATGCCGCCGTCAAGGATGGAGATGTCCTGGAAACCGAGTTCCTGCATGAGGAGGGCGGTTTCGCGGGAGCGGGTGCCGAGGGCGCAGTAGACGAGGGTAGGTCGGATGGGGTCGAGGGTTTGGAGGCGCTGGCGGGTTTCTTCGGGTTTGAATTGGTTGATGTGGTAGGCGCTGGGGAGGTGGCCGTTGCGGAATTCGTCCTCCATGCGGCAGTCGATGATTTGGAGGCGGGGTTGGGTGGTGAGGAGGGTTTGGGCGGCGGCGGGGTCGAGGAGTCGGATGGTGTCTGGGAGGGCGACGATGGGAGGCTCGAGCTGAGGGGGGGGAGATGGGGTGGGTTTGCAGGCGGGGAGGGCGAGCAGGAGGAGAAGAGTGAGGAGTCGCATGGTCAGGGTGCGGGGGATGGGGGCGGTTGGGCTTTGGCGATGGCTTCGAGGTAGTGGTCTTCGAGCTGGGTGATTTGGGCGGTGGCGCCGAAGTTGGCGCGGACGGTGGCGGCGGCGTTGGTGCCGAGTTGGTGGCGGAGGTCGGGGTGGTTGAGGATTTGGAGGATGGCCTGGGCGAGTTCGGCGGGGGAATGCTCGGGGACGAGGAGGCCGTCGGTGCCGCTGGTGACGGCTTCGGGGATGCCGCCGTGGGTGGTGGCGACGACGGGGAGGCCGGTGGCCATGGCTTCGAGCATGGAGTTGGGGATGCCTTCCTGGTCGGATTCGGGGGTGAGTTCGCTGGGGTGGAGGAAGAGGTGGGCAGCTTGGTATTCCTGCTCGAGTTGCTCGGGTTTGAGCCAGCCTTTGAATTCGACGTTTTGGGTCAGGCCGAGAGCGGCGGCGCGGATGCGTATTGCTTCGGTTTGAGGGCCGTCGCCGCAGAGGATGTAGCGCAGGTTGGGATGGGTTTTGACGACGGTTTGGAGGGCGTCGAGGGTGGTGAGGATGCCTTTTTTCGGTATGAGGCGGCAGGCTTGGACGAGGCGCCAGTGGCCGTCTGTGGGGGTGGGGCGCTGGGGGATGTTGAGGTGGTCGAGGGGGATGGGGGTGCGGTTGAGGCGGAGTTTTTCGGGGGGGCAGCCGAGGGATTGGAGGCGGTCGAGGAGGGATTGGCTGCGGGCGAGGACGAGTTGGGCGGTGGCAAAGACTTCGCGGAGTTGGTCGAGGTAACCGGGTTGGTCGAGGAATTTGGCGGCGTCGACGCCATGGAAGGAGACGATCCAGGGGCCGCCCCAGTCTTTGAGCATGCCGAGGAATCGGACGGCTTTGTGGCCGTAGTAGATGTGAACGAGGTCGGGGGCGTCGGCGCGGAGGCGCTCGGGCATGTCATAGGGGTGGCAGGGGCCGACGTATTTGTTGATCCGGATCGGTGGTGGCCATTGGCGGATGACGTATTTGTACCAGAAGCGGAGGAGGAAGTTTCCCTTGGTGCGGTGGTGAAGCTTGGTCATTTTGGTGACGGCTTCGAAGGGGAAGAGGGAGCGGTTTTCGATGGTTTGGGCGTAGACAAGGGTGCGGATGCGGGTGAGGCCTATGATTTGGCGGTAGATGCTGCGCATCTCGGGCTTCAGGTAGGTGCCGCAGACGCTGATGACGAAGGGGCGGGGGTCCTGGGGTGGGGAGTCGGTGGAGGGGGAGTCGGCCATTTGGCGGGAGATTTGGGGGGATGGTAGGACAGGGTGGGGGGGATGTCTATGATGGGAGCGTGGGTGGAGAATGGGATCCGCTGCGATTTTTTGTTTTCAGGGGGGCGTTCTTGGGCATGGTGTGGGTTCAGCGGTGAGTGGCGCCTGTAGCTCAACGGTTAGAGCAGGGAACTCATAATTCCTTGGTTCTCGGTTCGAATCCGGGCGGGCGCACCACTTAAGGAGGGCAGAAAAAAGCCCAATCCACCGGGATGCGGCAGATTGGGCTTTGATTGGATATTAGGGGATTAGGCGGAGTGGGCGGCGGTGTTTTCTTCCGCTTCACTCGACTCGTCGTTTTGGCCTTGATCGTTGTCGCGGCTGGAGGCGGGTTTGGCGCCGCTGATTTGCAGGGGGCGACCCATGAAGTCTTTGCCGTGGAGTTCGGCGACGGCGCGACGAGCTTCTTCAATGGTGCCCATGGTAACAAAGGCGAAGCCTTTGGAGCGCTGGGTGCGGTTGTTGACGACGACTTCGGCGTTACGGACATCGCCGACGCCATTGAAGAGTTCGAACAGGTCGCTTTCCGCGGCGTCGTAGGACAGATTGCCGATGTAGAGGCGATCTGAGACGACGGAGGAGAGGTCGGCGGGGCCTGGTTGGCGGCGTGGGCGGTCGACGCGTTCACCGCGGTCGTCGCGTTCGCCTCTTTCACCACGGTCACCGCGGTCGCGGGAGCGATCCCGGTCGCGTTCGCCGCCTCTGGAGGAGACGATAGTGACGTTGGAGGTGGGTTCGCGGCGTGAGCCGGAGGCGGATTTGGCTTTGGGTTTGCCGAGCAGGCCGAAGGTCAGAAGAGAAAGGATCTTCTGGAAGGTGGTCTGTTTGGGGGCGCGGTTGGGGCGGAAGGAGCTTCCACGGTTGCCGTCACGATTGCCGCTGCGGTTGCCGCCGCGATTTTGCTGATCACCACCTGGACGGCGGCGGTTCCTGCGGCGCCGGTCGTCGGAGCCCTGAGGGGAGTAGTTGTCTGACATGGGATTCAATGATGTTTAGTGTCTGGTTTGCGTTGACACACCGGCCATGGGTAGGATTCAATCGCGGGCTGGGAGCGCTAACGGGCGTCTCCGGGATGACCGGAAGCCCGCGCCTCGAATAACGTGTACCTGCCTGGTCACGCTCCCATGCGGTGTGGCAGCTGGTCTGTTGCGGCACCACGGGAAGGCTTTGGTGGGTCGAGAAGCTGAAGGCCGCACGTCCAAAGTCGAGTGGATAAGGGGGCGCGATCCTGTCCGCCGCGACCTGGGAGGGTGCGGGAAGGAGAAGCTCAAACTCTGAGGTTTGGCACATGCCTGGGAAGCGCGTCACGAGATTTGCCGCAAGGTGGCTGAGGGTTTTCCACAGCTGACTGGCTGACCTGCATTATAGAAGGGGGAGGGGGATGGGTCAACAGGCAATGCGAGGGTGATCATCTGACTTGCATGGCCGGGGGGCTGGGACTAGAAAGGGGCACTTATGGGAAAACTTCAGGACAAGGTTGCAGTGGTCACCGGTGGTGGCCGGGGTATTGGCAAGGCCGTGGCGTTGAGCTTCGCTGCGGAGGGAGCGAAGGTGGCGGTGGTGAGCCGGACCGAGGCGAATGCACAGTCGGTGGCCGATTTGATCAATGCGGAGCATCCGGGCGCGGCGCGGGCTTATGCGGTGGATGTGGCGGATAGTGTGGCGACGGGGGAGATGGGGAAGCAGGTGCTGGCGGATTTTGGGCACGTGGATATTCTGGTGAATAATGCGGGGGTGACACGGGATGGGTTGTTGCTGCGGATGAGTGATGAGGATTGGGACGTGGTTTTGAACACCAATTTGAAGGGGGCTTTCAATTTGGTGAAGGCGTTTCAGCGGAGTCTGCTGAAGCGGGGTGGGGCGCGGATTATCAACGTCGCGTCGGTGATCGGGCTGATCGGGAATGCGGGGCAGGCGAACTATGCGGCGAGCAAGGCGGGGTTGATTGGGTTTACCAAGTCGGTGGCGCGGGAGTTTGCGGGGCGGTCGGTGACGGTGAACGCGATTGCGCCGGGGTTTATTGAGACGGACATGACGGATGTGCTCAATGATCAGTTGAAGGAGGGGGTTCTGAGCAAGATTCCGCTGGGGAGTTTTGGGCAGGCCCAGGACATCGCCGCGGCGGCGCTGTTTTTGGCGAGTGAGGATGCACGCTACATCACCGGGCAGGTGCTGGCGGTGGATGGCGGGATGGTGATGTAGATCAAAGCTTGATGTGGAAGCGGTCGGTCGGTTTGATGGACTGAACGAAAGCGCAGAGGAGGTTGATGATGTGTTCGACGTCGCGCAGGTCGCAGGTTTCGACGACGGAGTGCATGTAGCGAAGAGGGAGGGAGACGAGGGCGCTGGGGATGCCTTCTCTCTGGTTGAAGATGACGTCGGTATCCGTGCCTGTGAAGCGGGATGAGGACTCGTGTTGGAGGGGGATTTTGGCTTTTTCGGCGACGGCCATGAGTCGTTTGGTGACTTCGGGATGGTTGGCGCTGCCGTGGGTGAGGCTGGGGCCGGAGGCGAGTTTGACTTCGCCATGTTTGCGGTGGTTCACGTCGGGGGTGTCGGTGGCGTGGGTGACGTCGAGGACGATGGCGATGGCTGGCATGAGGCGATGGGCGACCATGCGGGCACCGTGACCGCCGATTTCCTCCTGGACGGCGTTGACTCCGATGACGGTGGAGGAGGGGCGGGTTTTGGCTTTGGCGAGGCGAGCGAGTGTCTGGGTGATGATGTAGCCGCCGATGCGGTTATCGAGGGCGCGGCCAATGAGGCGATGTTTGCCGAGGGTTTCGACGCTGTCGGCGTAGACGAGGGGGTGGCCGACACGGATCCCGGCTTTTTTGACTTCACCATCGCTCGTGGCACCGATATCGACCCAGAGTTCGTGGACTTTTGGGACTTTTTCGTCTTCTCGGTCGCGAATGTGGATGGCGATGTTTCCGATGACGCCCCGGACGGAGCCTTTGTCACCGAGGATGTCGACGCGGCGGCCACGTGCAGTGGCGACGTCGGAACCCCCGACGCGATCGACGAAGAGAAAGCCGTCTTTTGAGATGTGTTTGACCATGTAGCCGATTTCGTCGGCGTGGGCTTCGAGCATGATGACGGGGGCTTTTGGATTGGAGCCCTGGAGGGTCGCCCAGGCAGAACCGTAGGCGTCATTTTCGACTTTGTCCGCGAAGGAGCGGACGTAGTTTGCCCATTTGCGTTGGCCCTGAACTTCGAAACCGGTGGGGCTGGGGGTGGAGAGAAGGTCGATGAGGAAGGGGTGATCTGTGCTCATGGGGGAGGTTATTTGGGGATGATGGCGAGGTAGTTGCGGACGGTGGACAAACCGGGACGGGAGGTTTCTTTTCCGGAAAGGTTACGGAACCAAATGGCGGTGGAGTTGCCGCCATCGAGATTGAGGGCACGCATGGGCGAGAGGCCGGGCAGGGCGCCCGGGGTGGCGAGTGCCTGAGCGAGGTCTCCGAGGCTACAGGAATCGGCGGTGCCGATGGCCCAGAGGAAGCTGCCGTCGGTGGCGATGAAAGTTCTGGCGCGGGATTTGGAGGTGTCGAGACCTTTGATGGGGCGGCTGCTCTCGAGCAAACGGGGGCCGGCCTGGAGGGCGTCGGTAATGTTGGAGTGGCCTTGATACTCGGAGTTCCAGATGAGGTAGGATTGATCGCCCAGCTGCAGGGCGGTGCCGGCGATGAGGCTGGAGGTGGTGAAACTTGAGAGAAGTCTGCCGTTTGAGATGGAGAGGCCCAGGGGTTTGAAATCGGGTGAGAAGAAGCCTCCATTGACTCCGGCGACGGCGTTGTGCTGGCGCATGAGACTGGCGATGGAGCGGCCGCCGGCGTTGGGGTTGGGTTGGTCGATGACGGCGAGTCGGAGTTGGCGGGAGTCGAAGATGACCAGGTCGAGGTCGATGGATTTGGCGGGGGAAACGATGCGGATCTGGTAGTGACTGGCGGCGGGGTGGAGGGTTTCAGGCGGGGAGGTTCGCTCGGTGCTCCAGGAGGTTAAGGGAGCGGGTGAGGGAGGGTAGGAAGGGTAGCCGAGGGCTTCGGGTTTTGGGGTGGGAGAGGGTTTAGCTTGAGGGGTGGTCTTGGGATTGACGGGTGCGATGGAACCGAAGACGGGTGTCATCGGCTGTTGCGAGGGAGAAGGGGAGTAGGGAGATTTGCACTGGCAGAGCCATGCCGGGAGAGTCCAAAGGAGGATGCGAAAGAGGCTGGACATGGTGCGATTAGCCCGTGAATTGGGTTTGGTGCATCCACTCGACCAAGAGACCGAGTGCGCGAGCGCGGTGGCTGAGTTGATTTTTAACTTCAGCGGGCAGGACGCCGAAGGTATCTGTGTGGCCGTCCGGGGTGAAGAGTGAGTCGTAGCCAAAACCCCCGCTGCCTTGTTCGGTGAGTCGGAGCGTGCCTTCGACGGCTCCGGAGTGGGTGCAGAGGACTTGGCCGTTTTGCGCGAAGGCGATGCAGCAGCGAAAGCGGCCGGGGAAGGTGGCGGTGGGGTCGGTCAGTGAGAACGGGGAGAGTTCTTTTTTGAGGCGTTCTCGGTTATCGGCGTCCGTCGCATTCGGGCCGGCGAAACGAGCTGAAAAGACGCCGGGGGCGCCAAGGAGGGCGTCGACTTCGAGGCCTGAGTCGTCGGCCAAGACAAAGGTTTCTGGGAGTGCGAGGCTGGCGGCGAGGGCTTTGATGATGGCGTTGGCCTCGAAGGTGGTGCCGGTTTCTTCGGGGATCGGCAGGAGGGGGTGGCTGCGCAGATTTTCGATTTCCCACTGCGGGCCGAGGATTTGGCGCACTTCGTCGGTTTTGTGCGCGTTGGTGGTGGCAAACAGGAGTTTGGGCATGGCAATCGGGTTATGAAGAGCGCAGAGCACTGAGTTTCGCAACGAAACGATTTCAGGTTGCCGTGGGGCGGTTAGCCGCTATGATCTTGGCCCGTTCCGGAACCTATCGGGTAACGGACGTGATGCCGGATTAGCTCAGTGGTAGAGCAGTTGATTTGTAATCATCAGGTCGCGAGTTCGACTCTCGCATCCGGCTCCATTTTGGCTCTTGAGATGTTTGAGCTTGGGTGGGAAGCCTGTGTGGGCGTGGCAGATGACCCAATCCGAATTGGATGGAAGGTTACTGCGATTCCTTCTTTTTGAAGAGGCGCTGGAGGAATCCTTTTTTGGGTTCTTCGGCGGGTGGGGGTGTGGTGGGAGTGGTGGCTGCGGGTTTGGGCTGGGCTTTTTCCAGGTCGACGGGGGCTTTGACCCGGCCCTTGCTGGTGGTCTCGGTGGGTTCGTTTTCGGGTTGTTGGAATTTGGTGAAGTCGAGCATTGAAGGCCGCATGGTGGGCGAGTTGACGCGGTAGTTGATGACCTTGGGCGTTTTGGCAGTGCCTTTTGAGTCATACTCGTGGACGATTTGCTGGAAGACTTCGCCCTGGAGATTGGAAAGTCGCTCTTCCTTCATGCGGCCAAAGGAATCGAAGTACGTCTGGGCACGGGCGACGAGGTTTCCGGCGCCGTCGTAGATGTTGCCCATGACAGGAAGGCTGCGTTCGTTGAGCCGATAAAGGCGGCGGAGGATGAGGACGCCATTTGCATCGAAGGTTTTTTGTTCCAGTTCGCCCGTGTTTGGGTCGCTCACCGATTCGGTTCTTGTGCCATCGGTGTGGAGGATGGTTTTTCCGCTGACGATGCTATTGGCTTGAGCGGAAGCGGTTCCGTGCACAGTCAGGGTCAAACAAATGGCAAGAAAAGCACAGCAGGGTTTCATGATTTGAACGAGAATCGGCTCATGCTATCAGTTAGGGCGGTCATCACAATTCCAAAATTGCACACGGTCAGCGTGTGTTTGATCCTAGAGTGACATGAAAACAGAAGATTTAGCGAATGAAACGAAGGCGGTCGAGGGAATCGATTGGCAGGCTTTTTTGGTGGGTGTGCTTCGTGATTTCGATTGTGTGACCGGAACCTTGCATCGGTTTGACACGACGGATCAGCATTTGAAGTTGGTGGCGCAGCAGGGGATCCCGGAGGTTTTAATGCCTGTCGTTCAGTCCATTCCGATGGGGAAGGGGATTGCTGGAGCGGCGGCGCAGACTCGGGAGCCGGTGGAGATGTGCAATTTGCAGACGGACCGGTCCGGAGTGGCGAAACCGGGGGCGAAACAGACGCAGGTGCAGGGTTCATTGGCAGTGCCGGTGTTGGATGGGGAGCGTTTGTGCGGCACTTTGGGGATTGGGAAGATGGCGCCTTATGATTTTACGGCGGAGGAGAAATCGCGATTGCTGGAGGTGGCGAGGGGGGTAGCCGAGGCTCTTGCGGCGAGCAGTCGATAAACCTAAAAACGGAAATGGCCGAGGGCGAATCTGCCGTCGTCATCGGCCCCACAAGGCTTCCCGCTTCTCGGGTGGCATCACTTTATCGATGCAACCGCTGCGAACCGGGAAGCTTTGTGGAGCCAAGCACGACACCATCTTCATCCCTTTCCATTTCCGTTTTTAGGATAAAGGGTCCGCACTTGACAGTTTAGGTGAGTGGCCTTCAGGGTGTGGAGAATGTTGGTGTCCACACGTCTATTGCTCATCCGAAGTGTCCGGTTGGGGCTTTTGGTGCTGGCGGTGGTTTGTTTGAAGGATGCGAATGGCCGGAGGCAGGCTGAGGCGGATGCGGGGGCGTTGACGGTGGAAAGGGTGAGGGACTTTTTTCCTGGGGGGGCGTTGGTGACGAATGCGAGTTCGGGGGCGTGGCGGGAGGTGAGGGATGGGTCGGGGGTGCTTTTGGGAACGGTGAGCCAGACGGCACCGGAGTCGGATCGGGTGATTGGGTATTCGGGGTCGACGAATACTTTGATTGCGAGGGATGCGACGGGGAAGATTCTGGGGTTGCGGGTCTTGCGCAGTGGAGACACGTCTGACCACTTGGCGGAGGTGGTGGGGGAGAGGACGTTTTTTGGTCAATTCCGAGGCAAGACGGCTGAGGAGTTGCGTTCGTTGGTGCCGGATGCGGTGTCGGGGGCGACGTTGACCAGCAGTGCGATTGCGGAGGGGGTGTTACGGCGGTTGGGCGGTGAGGTGGGGGAGTCGCTGCGATTTCCAGAGGCGATAAAGCTGGAGGAGGTGAGGGTGTTGGAATCGCGGGCAGCGGGGTTGAGACCGATGACAAAAGGGGGAGGGTTAGAGGTTTTGGATGGGGAGGAGCAAGTGATAGCAGTGGTGCTGCGAACAGCGCCGGAGACCGACACGCTGGTGGGTTACAAGGGGCCTTCGGACACGTTGATTTTGCTGGATGCGAAAGGTGAAAAGGTGCAGCGGATTGCTTTGCGGAAGAGTTATGACACGAAGCGGTATGTGGGATATGTCACGGGCGATGCTTATTTCATGGGGCTTTTCAATGGGCGATCGATGGAAGAGTTGAAGGATTTGGATTTCAAAGCGGCCAAAATTGAGGGTGTTTCCGGTGCGACGGAGACCAGTTGGTCTGTGGCTGAGGGTTTGAAGCGAAGGGCGGGGAAGTGGATAGGCGACCAGAGTTTGGTTCCGAGGGAATGGAGGGACGTGCGATGGCGGTGGCAGGATTGGGGGCATTTGGTGGTGATAGGTAGCGCGTGTTTGATGGCGTTTACGAGTCTGCGAGGGCGACCCTGGGCGCGGCATGGGCATCATCTTTTGTTGGTGGTGTATGGGGGATTTGTCTCGGGTGAAATGCTATCTCAAGGGTTGATGATGGGATGGGCGGGAGCGGGATCTCCCTGGCGAACGGCTCCTGGGCTGGTGTTGCTTTTGGTGGTGGCCTTGCTGGGTCCTGTGGTGACACGGAAGGCGTTGTATTGTCATCACATTTGCCCGCATGGGGCGTTGCAGCAGTTGCTGGCGAAGCGATTGAAATGGCAATGGAGCCCGTCTCGGCGTGTGGATCAATGGTTGAGCCGGGTGCCTTTTGTGTTGCTGGGAATCATTGTCTTTTCGGCGATGCTGGCTTGGCGGTTGGACCTGAATGCGTTGGAGCCCTTTGATGCGTATTTGTTTCGAGTCGCGGGTTGGGGGGTGATTGCGTTGGCTGTCGGGGGACTGATGTGGTCGGCGATTACTCCCTTGGCGTATTGCCGTTATGGGTGTCCGACGGGAGCGGTATTCAAGCTGCTGAGGGTGAGTGGCGAGGGGGATCGATTGGGCTGGCGGGAGGTGGTATCGGGGCTGATTGTTTTGAGTGCGTGGGGGATGAGTTATGTGGTTTAGGTGGGTGGTTGTGATGGCTGTTTTTTTGGGAGGGTGTGGAGGAAGGGAGGCTTTGGTGATGGAGGGAGAGGCGATGGGGATGCGTTGGCGGGTGCAGGTGGCGGGTGGCGAGGCGGCCGGGACTCAAGAGGAGGTTTCTCGCGTGATGAGTGAATGGGAAATGGCGGCATCCCTTTGGAGGGAGGATTCAGAGATAGTTCAGGTGAATCGGGAGCCTGAGGGGAAGTGGATTAAGTTGGGGGATAGGCTTTGGAGGGCGGTTGCACTGGCTCGAGATGTCGCCCGAGAGGCGGACGGGGCCCTGGATATCACGGTAGGGCCACTGGTTGAATTGTGGGGGTTTGGTCCGGAGGGGGCGCGAGAAAGGCCGTCAGAACAGGAGGTTCAGGCGGTGCTGAGCCGTTGTGGGTGGCGTCATTTGGAGTTCGATGATGAGGGGTGTTTGATACGGAGATTGACGGCGGGAGTGGAGTTGAATGTGAATGGAGTGGTGGAGGGGCTGGTTCTCGAGGAGTTGGCTAGGGGGTTGAGGGCGAAGGGGTATGGGGATTTTCTATTGGAATTGGGAGGGGAATTGTTGGCGGCGGGCCATTCGCCTACAGGGAAACCATGGATGGTGGCGGTGCAGGTGCCTGGAGGAGGGGCGAAAGAGTCGTTTTCGATGATGCCGCTGACTGACATGTCTTTGGCGACGAGTGGGACCTATCGGCACTTGAAGGTGGAGGATGGGAAGGATTTTTCACATTTGATTGATCCGGTCACGGGGAGCCCGGTGGCGCAACAATTGACTTCGGTCAGTGTGATGGATGCGGATTGCGGTCGTGCGGATGGCTTTGCCACGGCGTTGTTGGTCTTGGGACCTGAAAAAGGGCGGGTGGTGGCTGAACGGTTAGGTTTGAGGGTGATTTGGATTGAGGCAGTGAAGTGATTTTTGGAGTGTGGAGGAGGGTTGCGCTGGGCGGTTGGGCGGCTACTTTGGGCGGTGAATTTCAGTCGGCCCAGCAATCGAAACGTTTCCTTTTCCGGGGTATGGGTTGCGGTTTGGTGTGGATTGACCGTGGCTTGGGCGGGTGATTTGGAAAGTAATGGAGAGTTTCGCCGAGCACAAAGCGCGATGGCGGAAGGATTGCCTGGGGTTGCCGCGCTGCGCGCTGAAGGCTTGTTGGGTCGAAAAGACATGGAGTGGAGTTCGGAGGAGGAGGAGATCTTGGCGACGCTTGCAGCAGAAGGATGGACGAGGGATGGGCGACCCGATCGGGTTTTGAAGTTGTTGGAGGGCAAGGCAAAACCCCACGGGGCTCTGTTTTGGCGAGGGCAAGCGCTGTTGATGCAGAAGAACTTGGATGAAGCTGAGGTCGTGTTGAGAGGACATGAGAATGCGGGTCGGTTTGCGGAGCGTGCACGGCTTTGCTTGGCGCTTGTTTTCACTGCGCAAGGAAGAGAGGCGCTGGCGCGTCGGGAATTGAAGGATCTGCGTGACAGCGCAGACGTTGAGTTGGCGAAACGTGCGCGTTTGATGTTCAATGAATCCGAGCTGAAGGAAGGTCGGAATGATGTCGTGGCGGAACGTTTGCAGCGGGAGCCCGACAGAATGGCTGATGATGTGATGTACCTGCGTGCGAGGGCGGCGTTTCAGAAGGGGGAACTGAACGAGGCGGAAGATTTGGTTCGGGAACTGATCAAGCGCGACTCTGGAGGTCTGCGCTTGCATCATGCTTGTGTTTTGCTGCAGGCAGAGATTCTCTCAGCGAGCGGGCGCCAATTGGAGGCGCACGATGCGTTGATTGGGTTTTTGGACGAAGAAGTGGATGGTGATTTTCAGCATGAAGCCTTTACCATGCTGCAACGGGTTCGTGAGGATTTGCCTGAGGATAAGCGTGCCGTGCTGCCAGCAGAGGTTTTTGCGTGGATTGCTCAGGTGACACGCCCTGAACACCAAGGAAATGCTCTGTTTCTGGCAGCAGACTGGCTGGCGGATCGGGGCCGTCGAGTCGAAGCGACCGGGCTGTTTGAAGCTCTGCTTGTCGGTCATCCCGGGCATCGGATGGAAAGCGAGACGATGCGCCGAGTCATGGAAATCCATGGAACTCAAGGAAATGACGCTCGAGTTTCGGTGTTGGCGGATGGATGGCGTGGCAAATACGGAGGCGGGGGTGTTTCGGTGGTAGATCTGATCACAGGCGGGCTGCTGTTTGGTCGGGGAGATTACACCGAGTCGATGGCGAAGTTTCAGCGGGCGGCAGATCTTGCAGTAAGTCTTGGGGA
>JAIYDW010000164.1 GCA_027487315.1 Verrucomicrobiaceae bacterium
ACGAGGCAGCGGGCGTGGAGTTCGTCGTGGACGTGGGTGGAGGGGAAGGGGAGGAAGCCGCCGACGATGGGGCTGCCGAGTTCGGGGGTGATGTTGGCGGTGGCGGCGCCGGCGAGGAGAGGGGCTTTGGGGGTGTCGGCGGCGGGGAGGGATGGGACGAGGATGAGGAGGAGGGCGAGGAGGAGAAGGTGCATTGTGCTGAGAGAACGTGGGGAGCGGGGGGGATGTTTTGGGTTGGGGTGCGGTTTTTGGAGGTTCTCTGTTCTCTGTTCGCGGTTCTCGGTTAGGTGGGCATCGAGTGGCGCTTGGGTTTTGGAGGGGGACCACGAATTTCGCGAAGGGCACGAATGGGACGAGGTGCTGTGGGCAGTGTGGGGCATCATTGAGGGCGATGATGGGCAAGATGGTGGGCAGTGTGGGGCATCATTGGGGGTGATGATGGGCAACATGGTGGGCAATGTGGGGCATCATTGGGGGTAATGATGGGCAACATGGTGGGCAATGTGGGGCATCATTGGGGGTGATGATGGGCAACATGGTGGGCAGTGATGGGCATCATTGAGGGCAATGATGGGCAACATGGTGGGCAGTGTGGGGCATCATTGGGGGCGATGATGGGCAACATCGTGGGCAGTGATGGACATCATTGGAGGTGATGATGGGCGACATCGTGGGCAGTGCGGGCTGCTGTCCGGGCGGGATTTTGGGGTATTCTCAATTTTGAGAGAGGGCAAGGGTGGGGTGGGGCCACTGTTCGCGAACGGGCGGCGGTTGGGGAAGTGGGTTGGGAGGATCGATGGGGGGTGAAGGCGATCTTGGGGTGTGCCGTTCACGCCCTAAAAGATTCAGAAATCTTAATGATATCGATATCACGTCGGCGCCTGTCGATTGGGCTGGCAGCCTGAAAAATCCGAATAACAAAAAGATCAATAAAACTGAAGTAAAACGCTGGAGCCTTGACTTTACGGGGGCATCCGGTTCATCATGGCAGACGTCGAGGATGAAGATATCGGTCGGAACCGATATTGAATCGGACTAATTGCACTGTTTGCCAAGAAATTTTCACCCTTCATCCCCTTAGTCGAATGGCGAAAGGTGCCCCAGAACTCCATCCCGCAATCAAACAGCGCCTCGGGTACGCTCTCGATCGACCAGACGCAGAAGTCATGGCTGACTGGAAGCATCGTTCTACTCAAGTGTGTAAACCGTGCTGGGAACTCAAGTACTGTCCATACGGACCGTTTGTTGAGCAGGCACCGTTGCTTCCGTCTCTCAGAGAGGATGCAGTGGAGCATAATCAACGGCTGGCAGGAATGCTTGAGTCGAATACCATCGGAGATGTTCAAGATTTGACGGACGAACGTCGCGAGTATCTTGAAGGGCTGGTTGAACTACACGAAATCGAGCCAATTGCCTTTGCGTTTCATGTGGCTCAAGATTTCTACCGCGAAAAGCAGATTGCGGAGAGCCATGCTTCGGGAGGCACCATTGAAGATGTGTTTCGCCCCCCGGACGGGCCGATTGAAGTTTACCGGGTCCCAAGTCCGCTCGATCTCACCGAACCGGATGGCAAGGAGGAAGTTCCTGAATTTGAGATTACCGAGGAGCTTCAAGCTGCGATTGATGAGCGGCTGGCTAGCATTCGTAATGCGCTAGAGACCGGTAAGGAAGATTCGCGGAGGGCTCTTGATCCGGCCCGTAGAGAGTCGTTCCAGCGAAGCGTTAGCTCCTTCAATCCTGAAGATTACCCCTTGGATATCCCGGAGGAGATCTCTCGAATGGAATGCAATATTTTTGGGCATATTTGCCCCGTGGTGTTTGTGGGTGAGTCGATTACCGAAACGTCCGAGATCCGGCGCTCAGGGCGCTACATATCATTCAAAACTAAGATCCGTGTTGTGCGGCGAGACAACTACACCTGCCAATCTTGCGGGAAGCACTTGCGGAATGACGAGGTTGAATTCGACCACGTCATTCCTGTTGCCCGAGGTGGGAGTTCGGAAGAACACAATCTTCGGCTTACGTGCTTTGATTGCAACCGATCGAAATCCGACAATCCCGAAATCTGAATTCTATGAGGCCAACAAGGCATCGCTCCTAACACCTGCCCGCGGCTAGGCCGATGTGCCATGATCGTTCAACCTTCAACCAGCAGTCGAAGCCTCGCCCATCGGCAGGTGTATGAGGACTTCGACGTTAGCCTAACCTCTTAGCATGGTGAAGTTTGGGACACTGAGCACATTGGTAGTCGTTGCTGTCGCGGGACTTACCGTGATTGAGCTCTTTTTTCCCACGATGATCTGGGATGGTGCGATTATGAGGAGTGTCACTATCACTGTCCTTGAGAGTGGGGGGCATTCGCCCGTCAGCGGTGCTACGGCCATACTGATGCGGCACGGCTCGGAGACCGACTTCGAGGCACTGCCCGAGCAGGAACGCCAAGCTTGGATTGCGGACCTGACCCATGGTGGTATGGCTGGCACTACAGGGGCAGATGGGAGCGTCACACTTCGCAGCCACTTTCCCGCTGGAGGGCATAGCTTCCTGTTTCGCCGCACAGGCTCGTACGGCATTGCTGGCACTCTTATGATTGCCCGACAGGGCGTCATTTGTTACTCGGAGTCCCTTGAACATCTGATCCCTGCCAAGAAGCGTTCACTGAATGACGAATTGCCTCCGATAAGCGTTTCATTACCCTGATCACAACAAGCCAGGCACTAGGCTGGATTACTCCACACTCCTTCCAAGAATACTTTCTGCTTTGAAGTGCGACAAGGGGACGGGTTTGGGATCGGGTTCCAAGCGCTCCGTTGAGGGTTGGGGAGGGGACGAAGCGAGGGTTATTTGGGTGGGCTGAGGGTCCAGGTGGGGGTGGTGGGTTGGGCTCGGAGGAAGAAGGCGCTGTGGGCGGGGAGGGGGAGGGTGGGGGCGAGGTCGGTGAGGGTGTTGTCGCCGATGGCGGTCCAGCGGGTGGTGGTGCCGAGGCCGAAGTGCCAGTAGCCGGTGTAGCCGGTGCCGTTCCAGAGTTGGATCTGGTCGCTGGTGGCGAGGCTGGTGGAGGCGGTGAAGCCGTTGGCGGCGGTGAGGAGCCAGCCGGCGGGTGTGCCGTCGAGGGGCCAGGGGGAGGCGAGGAAGTTGCTGCCGGGGAGGAGGAGTCGGCGGTAGGGGTGGGTGCGGACGTGTCCGGTGAGGGTGAATGCGACCGGGGTGGTGTTGATTTTGATCATGAGGCCGGAGCCGGGGGGGATGATGGTGGCGGCTTTGTCCTGGAGGGTGGTGTCGCCAGTGAGGACCCAGCGGGTGATGGTGGGGGTTTGCAGGAGCCAGTGGGTCTGCCAGCCGGTGGGTGTGTGGAGGAGGACTTGATCTGAGGTGGCGGCGGAGGTGCCGCCGGTGAGTTTGGCGGTGGCGAAGGCCTGGCCGAGGGTGAGGTGGGGGCGGACGGTGATGCGGGCGCCGAGGAGGGTGGGTGGGAAGGTCGTCAAGGTGGAGATGGGGGAGGTCAGGTTGGCAGTGAGGGTGCCGGTTTGGGCGGTGGTGAGGTCGATGCGATGGCCGGCGAACTCGCCATCGACGATTTCGAGGTAGCAGGGGGTGGCGGGTGGGAGGTCGATGGGGGTGGCGGGGTCGATGGTGAGCTGGGTGTCGGAGGCGAGGGCGAGGACGGGGCCGGCGAAGATGGGGGCGTTGAGGTGGGCGAAGCCGACGGCGTGGGTGCCGGCGGCGAGGGTGTGGCGCTGCCAGGTTTGGGGTTGGGAGGCGGCGGAGGTGCCGCCGGTTTGGGCGACGGCGAGGCGGACGATGCCACGGGTGATACTTTGACCTGACAGGGCGCTGATATTGGTCCAGGTGAGTTGCTGCCAGTCGGCGTTGATGGGGGTGGCGCGGGGGGCCATGGGGAGGCGGGTCCATTTGACGAGGTCGGTGCTGGACTCGAGGGAGTAGGTGATGTCGGTGACGAGGGTGGGGGCGATGAGGTGGGCGTCGATGGAGCCATCGGGCTGGGTGGAGAGCGACCAGCCGGCGTCGGGTCGGTTGTTGGCGCCGATGGCGTATTCGACGAGGTCGTTGACGCCATTGCCGTTGAAGTCGGCGTCGACGGTGGTGAGGGATTCGACGGGGGCGGTGAATCCTTCGGGGAGGGCGGACTGATTGCCGACGACCTGGACGTTGTCGAAGGTGGCGGTGCTGAGGACGAAGGGGGAGGAGGAGGTGACGGCGAGGCCGACGAAGACGGTGGAGGCGAGGCCGGAGAGGGTGGTGGTGCCGATTTGGGTCCAGGCGGTGCCGTTGGCGGAGGCGAAGGAGGTGAGGGTGTTGCCGGAGCGGACGAGGCGGACCCAGTTGTTCGGGACGGTGTTGAGGCGGGGGCCGCCGGTGTAAGCGGTGGCGCCGCCGAGGGTGGTGCGGGCGACCATGCCGAAGCCGTTGGCGGGGGTGACGAAGGTGGTGGCGTGACGACCGGAGCCGACGAGGGTTTCGCGGATCATGACGCCGGCTTTGGCCCAGGGGTTGGTGTTGGTTTGAGAGGTGACGCGAGCGCGGATTTCGCCATCGCCGATGAGCTGGGTGGTGGTGAACTGGAAGCCGTCGGAGGTGAAGAAGATGTCCTGTCCGGCGCCGGCGAGGGTGTAGGTGCCGGTGGTGCTGTTGAACTGGGTGGAGCCGGGGACGACGATGCCGCCGACGTCGGTGGCGCGGAGGACGGTGGTGGCGGGGGGGACGAAGGAGACGGAGAGGGTATTGGAGGCGGTGTTCAAGATGGCGGCGGAGTTTTGAGCGCTGCCTGCGGGGAGGGCGAGGGTGACGGAACCGGCGGCGGTGGGGGTGAGGGTGAGGGCGTAATTGCTGCCGGAGCCGGTCAGATTCGAAGCGGTGGCGTTGGTGACGGTGAAGTCGGAGAGAGCGAGGCCGGTGACGGGTTGGGAGAAGGCGGCTGAGACTGTGAAGGGGCCGCTTTCGGTGGGGGAGGAACTGGAGAGGGAAACGGTTGGGGCGGGGACGGCGGCGGTGCCGGTGACCTGGACGTTGTCGAAGGTGGCGGAGGCGAGGACATCGGCGGAGGTGGAGGTGAGAGCGAGGCCGACGAAGACGGTGGCGGGGAGGTTGGCGAGGGTGGTGGTGGAGACGGGGGTCCAGGCGGTGCCGTTGGCGGAGGCGAAGGCCGAGAGGGTGTTGCCGGAGCGGACGAGGCGGACCCAGTTGTTGGGAGCGGCGTTGAGGGCGGGGCCGGCGGTGTAGGAGGTGGCGGCGCTGGCGGTGGGGCGGGAGACGAAACCGAAGCCGTTGTTGGTGCCGGTGGGGGTGGTGAACATCAGAGCGTGAGGGGAGCCTGCGGTGAGGCTTTCACGGATCATGACGCCGGCTTTGGCCCAGGGATTGGTGTTGGTTTGACTGGTGACGCGAGCGCGGATTTCGCCATCGCCAGAGAGTTGGACGAGAGCGAATTGGAAGCTGTCCTGGGTGAAGAAGATGTCGGAGCCGGAAGCGGAGAGGGTGTAGGTGTCGGCGGCGAAGGTGGTGCTGCCGGCGAGGCGCGGGGCACCGATGTCCTGGCCCTGGAGCGTGGTGGCGGTGGGAGGGAGGATGTAGGAGACGGAGAGGCTATTGGAGGCGAGGCTGGGGACGGCGGCGGCGTTGGTGGCGGAGGCGGCGGGGAGGCTGATGGTGACGGGTCCGGGGGACTGCGGTGTGAGGGTGAGGCTGTATTGGGCGCCGGAGCCGATGAAGTTTGAGGGCGTGGCGTTGGTGATGACGAAGTCGGAGAGCGCGAGGCCGGTGACGGGCTGCGAAGCGGTGACTTGAACCGTGAAGGGGCCGGTTTCGGTGGTGGCGGCCGCGCTGAGGGTGATGGCGGGAGCGACGACGGCGGCGGTGCCGGTGATTTGGACGTTGTCGAAGGTGGCGGTAGCGAGGGCGTTGGTGTCGGAGGAGGTGGTGGCGAGGCCGACGAGGACCTGGGTGGGGAGGCCGGTGAGGGTGGTGGTGCCGATTTGGGTCCAGGCGGTGCCGTTGGCGGAGGCGAAGGAGGTGAGGGTGCTGCCGGAGCGGACGAGGCGGACCCAGTTGTTCGGTTGGATGTTGTGGGCGGGGCCGCCGGTGTAGGAGGTGGCGGCATTGGTGGTGGTGCGGGCGACCATGCCGAAGCCGTTGTTTGAGCCGATGGGGGTGATGAAGGCGGTGGCGTGACGGGAGCCGGGGGCGTTGGTTTCGCGGATCATGACACCGGCTTTGGCCCAGGAGTTGAGGGCGGAGAAGGAGGTGACGCGAGCGCGGATTTCGCCATCGCCATTGAGGATGACGTTGTCGAAGCGGAAGCCGTCAGCGGCGAAGAAGATGTCGGAGCCGGCGCCATTGAGCGAGTAGATGCTG
>JAIYDW010000231.1 GCA_027487315.1 Verrucomicrobiaceae bacterium
AGGCGGAGGTTTTCGAGGCTGCCGGGGGCGATGCCGGTGATGTCGAAGGCGCCGTTGTAGGTGCCGGCGGCGGCGGCGGTGAAGGGGGTGGGGGCGAGGGTGGAGGGTGGTGCGGGGGTGGTGGGGGCGGCGGTGCGGGGGGTGAGGCCGGGGTCGGTGTTGCCGGGGTGAGGGAAGTGGGTGCCGGGCTGGATGCGGAGGGCGCCGCTGCGGTTGCTGAGGAGGAATTGGCCGGCGGCGAGGCCTTGTTTTTGGAAGGTGATGCCTTGGAAGGGGATGGACAGGCCGGTGGTGGGGTCGAGGTAACGACCGGAGATGAGGCCGGTGGTGCGGTTGGCGGTGGCGGTGAGGGTTTCGGGTCCGAAGTGGCGGAGGGCGTTGGTTTTTTGCCAGGAGATGACGCGCTCGATTTCCTGGCTGGTGCTGAGGGGGAGGTTGGGGCCGAGGAGGCTGAGGGAGGCGTTGGGGTCGGCGTCGGTGAGTTGGGTGAGGAGGCGGGTGCCGATGGGGGGGGCGGTGAAGCGGCTGCCGAGGGCGCAGCGTTCGGTGGTGAAGCCGGCGGGGTAGAGGGTGTCGCGGGAGTCGGGGCGTTTGAGCCACTGCATCATGCCATGGAAGTCGCTGATGCCGGGTTGGTCGGTGAAGGTGAGGCGACCGGCGAGGTGGCCTTTTTGGGGAATGGAGCGGTAGAGTTCGGTGAAGAGGGAGAAGGTGCCGGCGGCGGAGAGGAAAGCGGTTTCGGTGAGGGGGGTGCCGTCGGCGAGTTTGCCGGCGAGTTTGACGGTGCCTGCGGTGGAGACGGTGACGGAGGCCCAGCCGTCGCCGCCGGGGGAGTCGGTGCCGGAGGCGTTGGGGCTGGGGAGAAGGAAAGAGAAGCGACCGACGTGTGCGACAGGGGCGGGATTGGTTTTGGCGTTGTAGGGGTTGCGGAGGAGGGAGGCGCGGGCGGTGGTGCCGTTCCAGGAGAGGGAGCCGGTGATGACCTCATGGCCGGCGGAGGTGCGCTGGAGTTGGAGGGTGCCGGTGACGGTGGTGCCGTCTTTTTGCGGGAGGTTGAGGGTCCAGAGGCCGGAGGTGCTGAGGGCGCCGCGGAGGGTGAGGGTGCGGCCGATGAGGCGGAGTTTGCCGGTGGCGGAGCCGCCGAGGGTGGAGCCGGTTTTTGGGGCCGTGATGACGAGGCTTTCGATGGCGCCGAGGACGGTGTGGTCGTCGGAGGGGCTACGGAGGAGGCCGTCGTAGAGGCCGGTGGCGGTGTTGGTCCAGGGGATGTCGGTGGCGGTGGGCTGAGGGGGTTCGGAGTCGGGTTCCTTGATGGCGCGGTCGCCGCGGTGGTCGAGGATGAGGGTGCCGGCGGCGGAGCCGGAGTAGCGGGTGTCGTCGATGGTGGCGACAACGGCGTAGGAGCCGAGGTCGGTGGGCGGGGTGGGGGAGCCGTCGTAGGTGAAGCGGACGGTGAGGCCGGGGGGGACGGTGGTGGCGGTGGCGGCTTTGGGGGTGCCGTCGGGGGCTTGGAGGAGGTTGGAGAGGGTGACGGTGGTTTGGGCGGGGGAGACGGTGAAGGAGCGGGAGACGGGGGCGGCGGGGAGGAAGTTGGCGTCGCCAGCCTGGGAGGCGGTGACGGTGACGAGACCGAGGTTGGAGAAGGCGAGTTGGTTGCCGGAGGTGAGGGCGGCGGGGCCGGAGGTGACGGCTAAGAGGACAGGGGAGGTGGAGAGTCCACCGGTAGCGGAGAGGGTGGGGGTGTTGAGGATGAGTTGATCCGGGATGATGGGGAAGGTGAGGGTTTGAGGAGCCCGCGCGATGGTGAGGGAGCTGGTGATGGAGCCCTCGTAATAGGGGGAATCGATGGTGGCGGTGACCGAGTAGGTGCCGGCGTTGGTGGGCGGGGTGGGTGAGCCGTCGTAGTTGAGGGTGACGGGGAGGTTGGCGGGGAAGGTGGTGGCGGAGGCGGGGAGGGGGGAACCGGTGTAGGTGGGGGAGAGGCCGGAGAGGGTGATGGGGGCGGTGGCTTTGGTGATGACGAGGATGCCGAAGTTGAAGCCTTCGTAGCGGGGGTCGTTGATGGTGACGCTGACGCTGTAGGAACCGGGGTCGGTGGGAGGGGTGGTGGAGCCGTCGTAGGTGGTGATGTTTGGGATGCCGGGGGGGGTGACGGTGATGGGGCGGGGGGTGCCGTTGTAGGTTTGGAGGATGTTGGTGATGCCGGGGGTGAAGGTGTCTTTCCTGACGTTGAAGGTGCGGGCGACGGGGGTGGCGTCGAGGTAGTTGGCATTGCCGGCTTGGGAAGCCGTGATGGTGACGGATCCGGAGGCGAAGAAAGAGACGAGGTTGCCGGAGAGGGTGGCGGAGCCGGAGGTGACGGCAAAGGTGACAGGGTTGCCTGAGGGGCCGCCGGTGGCGGAGAGTGAGAGGATGGAGTTAACGCCTCGATTGGCGATCGGGTCGAAGATCAGGGTTTGAGGGGCTTTGTTGATGACGAGGTTGCGAGTGACGGTGCCGGAGTAGAGGGGGTCGGCGACGGAGGCGACGACGGAGTAGGTGCCGACGTCCGTTGGAGCGGTGGAGGAGCCGTTGTAGGTGATGTTGAGAGGGACGTTGGACGGGGTGGTGGTGGAGGTGACGGGGATGGGGGAGCCGGTGTAGTTTTGACTGAGGTTGGAGAGGGTGATGGTGACGGGCGTGAGGGTGACGGCGAAGGAGCGGGCGACGCCGGTGGCGGCGAGGTAGTTGGTATCGCCCGCCTGGGAGGCGGTGATGGTGACGGAGCCGGGGCCGGTGAAGGCGAGGGAATTGGCGTTGGTGATGACGGCGGGGCCGGAGGTGACGGAGAAGGTGACGGGGCTGGTGGAGGGGCCGCCGGTGGCAGAGAGATTGAGGGTGGAGGTGGTGGTCTGGTTGGGGATGGCGGGGAAGGAGAGGGTTTGGAGGGCTTTGTTGATGGTAAGGGTGCCGGAGGCGGAGCCTTGGAAGCGCTGGTCGATGATGGTGGCGACGACAGCGTAGGTGCCGGCGTTGGTGGGAGCGGCGCCGCTGCCGTTGTAGGTGACGCTGACGAAGAGGCTGCCGGGGGTGGTCGAAGTGAAGGCGCTGCGGGGGTTGCCGGTGAAGGTTTGGTTGAGGTTGGCGAGGGTGACGGTGGCGGTGGCTTTGGTGACGGTGAAGGTGCGGGCGACGGGGGTGGCGGCGAGGTAGTTGGCGTTGCCAGCTTGGGAAGCGGTGATGGTGACGGAGCCTGCGGCGGTGAAGGTGAGGGTGGAGCCAGCGAGGGAGGCGGGGCCGGAGGTGACGGCGAAGGTGACGGGCGTGTTGGCGGCGCCGGGGGTGGCGGAGAGGGTGAGGGAGGCGTTGGCGAGTTGATCGGCGATGGCGGCGAAGGAGAGGGATTGAGCGGCTTTGTCGACGACGAGAGAGCCGGTGGTGGAGCCCTGGTAGAGCGGTGAATTGATGGTGGCGACGACGGCGTAGGTGCCGGCGTTGGTGGGGGCGGTGGCGCTGCCGTCGTAGGTGAGGGTGACGGGGAGGCCGGAGGGTGTGGTGGTGGCGGAGGCGGGGCGAGGCGTGGTGTTGAAGGTTTGGGAGAGGCCGGCGAGGGAGAGGGTGGCGGTGGCTTTGGTGACTTCAAAGGTGCGGGAGACGGGAGTGGCGTCGAGGTAGTTGGCGTTGCCGGCTTGGGAAGCGGTGATGGTGACGGAGCCAGCGCCGGTGAAGGTGAGGGTGGAGCCGGAGAGGGTGGCGGGGCCGGAGGTGACGGCGAAGGTGACGGGGGTGTTGGCGGCGCCGGGGGTGGCGGAGAGGGAGAGGGTAGCCGTGGCGAGTTGATCGGCGATGGCAGGGAAGGAGAGGGATTGAGCGGCTTTGCCGATGGTGAGGGAGCCCGTGGTGGAGCCCTGGTAGAGCGGGCTGTCGATGGTGGCGGTGACGGCGTAGGTGCCGGCGTTGGTGGGCGGGGTGGGGGAGCCGTCGTAGGTGAGGGTGGCGGCGAGGTTGGGAGGGTCCGTGGTGAATGTGACGGGGCGGGCGGTGCCGGTGAAGGCTTGTTCGAGATCGCTGAGTGTGATGGTGGCGGGGGTCTTGATGACGTTGAAGGTGCGGGTGACGCTGGGGGCGTCGGCGTAGTTGATGTTGCCGGTTTGGGAGGCGGTGACGGTGACGGGGCCGAGGGCGGAGAAGGTCAGGGTGTTTTCGGAGTCGAGGGTGGCGGGACCGCTCACGAGAGCGAAGGTGACGGGGTTGCCTGCGGGGCCGCCGGTGGCGGAGAGGGTGAGGGGTTCGGTGATGGGTTGATCAGGAGGGGTAGGGAAGAGGATGGATTGGGGGGCTTTGTCGATGACTAGCGTGCCGGTGGTGGAGCCTTCGTAGGAGAGGTCGTCGATTTGGGCGACGACTTGATAGGAGCCAGCGGCGGCGGGTGGCGAAGTGGAGCCGTCGTAGGTGAAGGTGACGTTGAGGTTGGGCGGGGTGGTGGTGGCGGTGGCGGCGAATTGGCTGCCGGTGAAGGTGTGGGTGAGGTTTTGCAGTTGCAGGGTGGCGGGTAATTTTTCGACCGAGAGGGTGGCGATTTGGCTGAAGGACTGGCCGAAGGCGTTGATGGCGGCGAGTCGATACTCACCAGCGAGGTTGCCGGAAACGGCCGGGATTTGATAGGTGGGGGAGGTGGCGTTCGGGATGGGGGTATTGTTGCGATACCACTGGTAGACAATGGGCGGGGCGCCGATGGCGGAGCCTTGGAACTGGACCGGGGCGCCGACGGTGGCGTTTTGGGAAGCGGGATGGCCGGTGAAGACGGCGAGGGCCTGGCTGGATTCGGGGTAGTCTGTGAAGCTGCTGCTGCTGAAGTCGTCAGGGCGTCCGAGGCCTTTGGAGATGCCCATGACGCCGGGGTTTGAGGAGGTGGTGAGGACGGTGACGGTGAGGCGGCCGTTGAAGAACAATTGGAACTGGAAGCGGTTGAGTTCGGAGGAGCCGAAGGAGGGGACGTCGTCGAAGGTGATGGCGAGGTGATCGGAGAGTTGCTTCCAGGAGACGGATCCGCCAGCGGCGGGGTTCAGGTCGGTGGAGAGACCGGAGAGGCGGGCCATGGAGAAGTGGTGTTCGGCGTCGCCATCGGGTCGCCAGTCGCCGTTGCCGAAGGTGATGTAGCCGTTGCTGCCGACGAAGACGGAGGAGTAGAGGACGCCGTGGAAGGGGATGGCAGCACCGTTGGAAAGGGGGATTTGGACAAAAGAGTCGTCGGTGAGAGGGAGGGAGGTGCCGCCTGCGGGATCGGTGGGGAAGACGGGGATGAGGTCGCGTGTGACGTGGTAGCGGTCGGCGGCGGTGAGGGTGACGGAGCGGGTGGTGACATTGCTGGTGCCGGACTCGGTGAAGGTGATCAGAGCGGTGTGGGTGCCGGGTGGCAGCGTATTGGCCGAGGGAAGGATGGAGGCGATGACGGAGCGGCTAGCGGCGGGATTGATGGAGCCGGAGGTGGTGGAGAGGCTGATCCAGGGTTTGTCCGCGGAGATGGCGTAAGACATCGGGCTGGAGGACAGGTTGCGAAGAGTGAACTCCTGGGAGGAAGGGGTGAAGGGGCCGCCGGCATTGCCGGTGATGGAGGCGCTTTGGGAGGGGGAGACTATGAGCGAGGTGGCGGCCTGGAAGGCACGAGCGATGGAGAGTCGGCCACCGGTGATGAGGCGGTCGGTGAGAGCGGGGAGAGGTTTAACGGAGCCGAGCAGGGCGGTTTTGATTTGGGAAGCAGACCAAGCGGGGTTGGCGGATTTGAGGAGGGCGCAGGCGCCGGCGACCTGGGCGGCGGAGGAGGAGGTGCCGCTGCGGGCGGCGTGGAGAGCGCCGGGAATGGTGCTCAAGATGTTGCTGCCGGGAGCGGCGAGATGGACGCTATTGACACCGGTGTTTGAGAACCAGGAGAGCTGGCCTTTGTCATTGAGAGCGGTGACGGAGATGACGTTGTCGGAGTCGTAGGAGGCAGGGTAGAAGGGGGTGGCGTCGGTGTTGCGGGAGCTGTTGCCGGCGGCGGCGATGAAGAGGCGGTCGGCGGATCCGGCGGCGATGACGGCGTTGCGGAGGGCCTGGGAGAAGCCGTTGCCGCCCCAGGCGTTGCAGGTGAGGTTGACGTTGAGGGTGTTGGCGTAGGCGAGGGCTTCGGTGGCGTCAGAGGTGAAGCCGGTGCCATTGGCGTCGAGGATTTTGAGGGGGAGGAGGGAGGCGCGCCAGGCGACGCCGGAGCCGCCGAGGTTGTTGTTGCCACGGGCGGCGAGGGTGCCGGCGACATGGGTGCCGTGGGAGTTGTTATCGGAGGCATTGGGGGTGCCGGAGACGAAGTTCCAGCCGCGGACGTCATCGATGTAGCCGTTGTTGTCGTCGTCGAGGTTGTTGGCGGGGATTTCGGCGGAGTTGGTCCAGATGTTGGAGGCGAGATCGGGGTGGGTGTGGTCGATGCCGGAGTCGAGGACGCCGACGAGGACCGAGGAGGAGCCGGTTTGGGTGTCCCAGGCGGAGGTGGCATCGGTGTCGATACCGGAGGTGCCGCCGGATTGGCCGGTGTTGTTCAGGTGCCACTGGGAGGGGAAGGAGGGGTCATTGGGGGTGGCGGCGGCCTGGACGACGGGGTCGGATTCGGCGAGGGTGACGAGGCCGGAGTTGAGGGCGGCGGCGGTGACGAGCGGGAGGCTGGTGAGGGAGGGGGAAGGGAAGCTGATGAGCCAGAGGCGGGAGGCGGGGAGTTGGGCGCGGAGTTGAGCGCCGGGGAGGTTCAAAGCGGCGAGGAGAGTGGCGGGTTGGACGCCGGAGTTGGGCTGGACGAGGATGTGGTCGGCGACGAAGGCGGTTTGCAGAACGCGGCGGCGTTTGGTGCCGCTGACTTCGTAGCGATCCTGAACGAAGAGGAGAGGGTGTTTGAGGGTGGTGCGGACGAGGCGTTCGACGAGGATGCGAGAAGCGTCCTGGGGGTCGGGGATTTCGCGGGTGCTGAGGAGTTCGGCGGCGGCGTAGGCGTCGGGAATTTCGAGGCCGGTGGCGAGATCGGGAGCGACTTCGAAGGGAGGGAGGCTGTTGTTGGCGGTTTCAGGGAGAGCGAAACCGGGACGGAAAGTGTAGATGGCACCGGCGGTGTTGTTTGGACGGGAGGGCGAGAAGACCTCGGTGAAGTAGTCGCGCGCGGTGCCGCTGATTTGGAGGGTGAAGGGGTTGGTGTTGGGGTCGTTGCTGGCGATGTTGAGTTGAGCGGAGCGGGTGCCGAGGGTGAGGGGTTCGAAGTGGAGGGTGAGGGTGGCGGTGGAGCCGGGGTTGATGGTGGTGGAAGGGGGCGGGGTGGTGGCGAAATCGAAGGGGTCATTGCCTGCGAAGGTGAAGGAGAGGCCGGTGAGGGGAGCGGTGCCGGTGTTGCGCAGGGTGAGGAGGATTTCGCCCGGATTGGAGCCGACGAAGACGGAGCCGAAGAGGAGGGAAGCGGAGCCGGAGGTGAGGGGTTCGGCGCTGGCGTTTTCGACCTGGAGGGAAGGGAGGGCGAGGCCGTTGCCGGAGAGGGCGAAGGTGAAGGGGTTTTCGTCGGGGTCGTTGCTGGCGATGGAGAGGGTGGCGGAGCGGGGGCCGGCGGCGCCGGGTTGGAAGCGGACGCTGAACTGGGAGGATTCCGCGACGCTGAGGGGGGTGTCGCGGAAGCCGGTGACGGAGAAGTCGCCGGCGTGGGGGCCGGTGATGGAGACGGCGAGGTTGTTGAGCTGGGCGGTGCCGAGATTGCGCATCAAGACGGAGGTTTGCGAGGGGGTGGCGCCGAGGACGACGGTTCCCAGGTTGGCGGTGTGCTGGGCGGAGGTGATGCTTTGGCCGCTGGGTTGTTCGATGGCGATGTCGGGCTGAGCGAGGCCGATGCCGGAGAGGCTGATGGCGAAGCTGGGGGTGTCGGCGTCGTTGCTGGAAAGGACGAGGGTGGCGGGGCGGTTGCCGTTGAGGGAGGGAGCGAAGCTGATGGTGAAGGAGGCGAAGGCACCGGGGGCGACGGCGGTGGGAGGGGCCTGGCTGAAGGTGAAGTCATCGGCGGCGGGGCCGGTGATGGCGGAGCTGGTGATTTGGAGGGGACCGGTGCCCGGGTTGCGGATGGTGACGACCTGAGTGGCGGGGGTTTGACCGAGGATGACGGTGCCGAAGTTGAGGGCGGCGGTGCCGAGGGGGAGGGGTTGATTGATGGGGCTTTCGACGACGATGTCAGGGACGGTGACGCCGAAGCCGGTGAGGGTGAGTGAGAAGGGGTTTTCGTCGGGGTCGTTGCTTGCGATTTGGAGGGTGGCGGCGCGGTCGCCACCGATGTTGGGGGCGAAACGAATGGTGAAGGTGGTGGTGCCGCCGATGGCGAGGGAGGCGGGGGGTGGCTGGGTGATTTGGAAGTCGGCGGCGGCGGTGCCGGAGAGGCTGGGGGAGATGCCGGTGAGGACAGCGGTGCCGGTGTTTTTGAGGGTGAAGGTGCGTTCGACGGAGGCGTCGCGAACGAGGGCGGAGCCGAAGGTCACGAGGCCGAAACCGGAGGCGAGGTTGGTGTCGGCCGGTTGCTCGATGGCGATGTCAGGAACGACGGCGCCGACGCCGGTGAGAGGGAGGGTGAAGGGGTTTTCGTCGGGGTCGTTGCTGGCGATTTGGAGGGAGGCTGAGCGGGTGCCGTGGGCGGAGGGAGCGAAGGAGAGGGTGAAGGTGGTGGATTGACCGGGAGCGAGGGTGGCGGGGGGAGGATTAGTGAGGGTGAAGTTGGAGGAGTGGGTGCCGGTGATTTGAGGGGTGATGCCGGACAGGGGGCCATTGCCATCGTTACGGAGGGTGACGACCCGGGTGGCGGGTTGGCCGCCGGGGAGGACATCGCCGAAGTTGAGGGTGCTGGTGTTGGAAGTGAGGGAGGAGCCGACGGGTTGTTCGAGGGTGATATCGGGCTGGACGACGCCGGTGCCGGAGAGGGCGAAGGAGAAGGGGCTGTCCGTGGGGTCGTTGCTGGCGACGCGGAGGGTGGTTTGGCGGAGACCGGAGGCGCTGGGGGTGAAGGTGACGGTGATGGTGGTGGATTGTCCGGGAGCGAGGATGGAGGGCGGCTGGGAGGCGAGGACGAAGTCGTTGATTTGGCCGCTGAGGAAGGAGACGGCGAGGCTGTTGAGGGTGCCGGAGCCGATGTTGCGGAGGGTGAACTGGCGCTGGGCGTTGCCGCTGGCGACGGGGACGGAGCCGAAGGAGACGTTGGAGACAGTGTTGGTGAGGGGGGTGTTGGCGGGATGCTCGACGATGAGGTCGGGTTTGACGGTGGCGAAGCCGGTGAGGTTGACCATGAACGGGTTTTCGTCGGGGTCATTGGAGGCGATGGAGAGGGTGCCCGAACGGTTGCCGCCGCCGAGGGGTGCGTAGCGAACGGTGAAGGTGGTGGTGTCGCCGGAGGCGAGGGTGGTGCTGGGAGGGACTGGGACAGTGAAGTCGGAGCCGTGCGCGCCGGAGAAGGAGATGGCGATGTTGCGCATTTCGGCGGGGCCTTCATTGCTGAGAGTGAAGACCTTGTCGACCTGGGTTTCATCGACGGCGGCGGTGCCGAAGCCGATGGTGGAGACGCCGCTGACGAGGGTGCTGCCGGCGGGTTGATCAAGGCGGATGTCGGAGACGGCGACGCCGGTGCCTTTGAGGGCGATTTCGAAGGGGTTTTCGTTGGGGTCGTTGCTGCGAACGATGAGGGTGGCGTTGCTGATTTTGTTCGGGACGGGCGTGTAGCGGATGACGAAGGAGGAATGCTCGCCGGGATCGAGGGCGTTGGCGGGGAAGGCAGCGGTGCCGAAGTCGGATGCGTCGGTGCCGGCGAGTTCGATGGCGATGGCGTTGAGCGGGCCGCTGCCGGTGTTGCGGAGGGTGAAGGTGAGTTCGGCGGGGTCGAGGCCGGTGTTGACGGGTCCGAAGTCGATGGTGGAGGATCCGGTGGTCAGGACGGTGTTGAGGGGTTGTTCGATGGCGATGTCGGGGCTGGCGTCGGCGAACCCGGTGAGGTCGACATCGAACGGGTTGTCGTCGGGATCGTTGCTGGTGATGCGGAGGGTGGCGAAACGTTCATCGGGGGACTGGGGCAGGAAGCGGACCGTGAGGGTGGTGGTTTGACCGGGTTGAAGTGAGGAGGGGATGGGCGTGAGGACGGTGAAGTCGGCGGTATGGGTGCCGAAGAAGGTGGGGGTGAGGCCGGTGAGAGGTGCGGTGCCGGCATTGCGCAGGGTGAATTGCAGGTCTTTTGGCTGGCCACCGAGGTCGACGGTGCCGAATTCGGCGAGGGATTGGCCAGGGAAGAGAGGATTGCCGATGGGGAGTTCGATGGCGAGGTCGGGAGCGACGGTGGCGGTGCCGGTGAGGCTGACTTGGAAGGGGTTATGGGTGGGGTCGTTGCTGGTGAGAGAGAGGGTGGCGGAGCGGGCGCCGCCGGCGGTGGGGGCGAAGCGAACGACGAAGACAGAGCTGGTGCCGGACGGGATGGAGGGAGGGAGGGGGACGGGGATTTGGAAGTCGCCGGGGGTGGCACCGGTGAAGGCGAGGGCGAGGCCGGTGAGCGGGCCGGTGCCGCTGTTGCTGACGGTGAAGGTGCGATCGATTGGGTCTTCGGCGACGGCGGCGGTGCCGAAATGGATGGAGGAGACGCCGCTGGTGAGGGTGGTGCCGACGGGTTGTTCGACGGTCATGTTGGGGGTGACCATGCCGATGCCGTAGAGGAAGATATCGAAGGGATTTTCGTCGGGGTCGTTGCTGGCGACGCGGGCGATGGCGGTGAGTTCGCCGCTGATTTGAGGGGCGAAGCGGAGGGTGAAGGTGGTGGAGCTACCGGGGGCGAGAGTGGCTGCGGGTGGAACTTGGACAAAGTAGGTGCTGGCGTTAGTGCCCGAGAGGGTGACCTGGATGCCAGTGAGGTTGGCGGTGCCGGAGTTGGTGATGGTGAAAGTGCGGTCGGCGAGGCCGGTGGTGATGGGGGTGGAACCGAAGTTGATCTGGCTGGCGCCGCCGGTGAGGGCTGTGCCGAGAGGTTGATCGATGGCGATGTCCGGAGTGGGGAGGAGGCCGTTGCCGGAGAGGGTGACGAGGAAGGGGCTTTCGTCGGGGTCATTGCTGACGACGCGGAGGGTGGCGGTGCGGGTGCCGCCGGCGGTGGGGGTGAAGCGGACGACGAGATTGGCGCTGGCATCCGAGGCGAGGGAGGAGGCGGGTACTTGTTGAAGGCTGAAGTCGGCGGCGTTGGCGCCGGTGATGGTGGTGGTGATGCCGGTAAGCGATTGGGTGCCGCGGCTGCGAACGAGGAAGGTGCGAACGTCGGGCGTGCCACCGACGAGGGTGCTGCTGAAGGTGACGGTGGCGAGGGTGTTGATGAGGGGGACGCCAGGGGGATACTCGACATTGACGTCGACGGCCTCCTGAACGAGTGCTGCGCCGAAGACGAAGGCGGCTCCTTTGTCTGGGGTGACGAGATCGGAGCGGCTGGCGCCGGCGATGACGCGGCCTTCGGAGGCGGCGACGGCGATGCCGAACTGGTCATTGGTGCCGGCACTGGAGGAGATGAGGACAAGTTCCGGGCTAGTGGGTGTGGCTGAGCCGAGGTCGTAGACCCATGCGGTGCCGGCGTCGGTGGCGGCGAGATCATCGAGATGGGCGCCGACCGTGACGCGTTGTCCGTCGATGGCGACCGCGATACCGAACTGGTCGTTGGCGGCGGGTTGGGGATTGTTGAGGGTGCGGGTCGGGGTGGTTGGGGTGGCGCCGCTGAGGTTGTAGATGTAGGCGATGCCAGCGTCATTGGCGGCGGCGTCGTCGAGGTTGGCGCCGACGGCGACGAGGGTGCCGGAAACGGAGATGGAGAAGCCGAATTGATCGCTGGCGGCGGGTGAGGGGTTAGTGAGGGTGAAGGCGGCTGTGGTTGGGGAGGGGCCGTCGAGATTGAAAGCGTAGGCGGATCCGGCATCGGTGGCGCCGGTATCGTCGCCTGAAGCGCCGATGAGCACCCATCCCTGGCTGATCGCGACGGATTGACCGAAGAAATCCTGCATGGCAGGCGAGGGATTTCGAAGGGTGCGAATGGGGGTGGTGGGCGTGGTGCCGTCGAGTTGGTAGACGTAGGCGCTGCCGGAGTTGGTGGCGAGGGCGTCATCGAGTCTCACCCCGACGACGAGGCGGGCGCCGGAGAGGGCGAGGGCGCTGCCGAATTGGTCGCTGGAGGCGGGCTCGGGGTTGTCGAGGACGAGGGCGGGGACGGAGGGAGTGGGGCTGGCGAGATTGTAGATGTAGACTTTGCCGATGTCATTGACGCTGCCAGAGTCGGCGAAGGGAGCGCTGACGGCGACCCAGCCGCCTGAGATGGCGACGGCGTAACCGAATTCGTCACCGTTGGCTGGATTTGGATTGTTGAGGGAGACGGTGGGGGCGCCGGGGGAGGGGGAGGCGAGGTCGTAGACGTAGGCGCTGCCGGCATTGAGGGCGCCGATGTCATCGAGGCGAGCGCCGACGACGAGGCGGGTGGATGACATGGAGACGGCGCCGCCGAAGAGGTCGCCGGAGGAGGGGCTGGAATGGTTGAGGAGACGGACGGGCGTGCCCGGGGAGGGGCCGCCGAGGTTGTGCAAGGCGACGGCGCCAGTGTTGCCGACTACGGAGTCGTCGAAGGGAATGCCGACGGCGATCCAGTCACTATGGATGGCGACGCTGAGGCCGAGATTGTCGGCGGCGACGGGAGTGGTGCGGGCGAGATTTGCCAGGGGGAGCGTGGGTTGGCTGGCATTGAGATCGAATGCGTAGGCGCGACCGGAGTTGTTGGCGGTGGTGTCATCGAAGGGAGTACCGACGACGACGCGGGTGCCATGGATGGCGACGGCGTAACCAAACTGATCTGAGGTAGCGGGGCCCGGGTTGTCGAGGACGAGGGAGGGGTTTGAGGGGATGCCGGAGGTGAAGTCGTAGACATAGGCGCGGCCTGAGTTGGTCGCGGTGGCGTCATCGGAAGCGACGCCGACGATGAAGCGGGTGCCTTGCAAGGAGACTGCGTTGCCGAAGGAATCGGCGTCGGCGGGATGAGGGTTGATGAAGGTGGCGAGAGGAGTGGAGGGTGTGGAGGCGTTGAGGTCGTAGAGCGTGACCGAGCCGACGTTGTTGACACCGGAGGCGTCTTTTTGGGGCGTGCCAACGAGGAGGTAGCGACCGTCGAGTGAAAGGGTCTGACCGAAGGCGTCGCCCGTGACGGGTGAGGGGTTATTGAGTGTGAGTTCGGGGAGTTGCGGGTTGGCGCCGGCGAGGTTGAAGACGTAGACGGAGCCGGCATTGGTGGCACCGGCGTCGTCGAGGTTGGCGCCGATGGCGACGCGGGTTCCGGAGATGGCGACGGAAGAACCGAATTGGTCGGAGGCTGCTGGCAGAGGATTGCGGAGGATGTGGGTGGGCTGGGTGGGGGTGGAGCCAGCGAGGTCGTAGACGTAGGCGATGCCGGTATTCGAGGCGTCGGTGTCATCCTGGAAAGCGCCGACGACGACGCGGCTGCCTGAGAGGGCGACGGACATGCCGAACTGGTCGGAGACGTTGGGGGAGGGGTTGCGAAGGACGAAGAGGAGGTTGCCTGAGGCGGTGTCGAAGACTTTGACGGCGCCGGAATCCTGGGCGCCGAGGTCGTCGAAGGGAGCGCCAGCGAGGGTGTAGGTGGGGCTGACTGCGACGCTGAGGCCCATGGCGGCGGACTCTTGGGCGGCACCGTCAGGTGGGGAAAGGAGCTGGAGGAGGCTGCCGGGTTGCTGCGCCGAAACGCTCAGGGCGACCAGGCACAACGCTGGAAGGCCGAGTTTTCGGAGCACAGGGAATGGGAACATGGATTGGATAAGCGGTCGGAACGAGGGAACCCTCATTCTGTTGAATATTGTAACTATGATAATTGTAAATAAATTGAAATGCAAGGATTGTGATAATTAAATCAGGGTGAAATTCGGCTTTTGGAAGGTGGTGGAGAGGGATGTTTTCCGGTGGGATTGGCTTTGGGGTGGGCTTTTGGCATGGGGAAGAGGCTGATTTTTGGGGCGGATATCGATTTTGATGATCAATGGCATCACCATTTGATGCGCATTGACATCAGTTTTGGCGAAGGTATCTTGAGCGGGTGAGGACGACCTTGACGATTGATGATGAGTTGGCGACGAGCATCGAGCGGCTGCGTAAGCGTCAGGGGGTGGGATTGCGGCAGGTGATCAATGATTTGCTGCGCAAAGGGTTGCTGGCGGAGGCTGAGAGGGCGGAGCCTAAACGCTATGTGGGGCCGACGTTTAAGACTGGGCTGCGGCCCGGAATTGACCCAACGCGAATGAATCAGTTGTTGGATGAGCTGGAGGTGGAGGAATATCTGCAACGATGATTTGTCCTGATGTGAACCTGCTGCTCTACGCGGTGCATGAGGACTTCCCGGAGCACGCGAAGGCTAAGCGGTGGTTGGAATCGGTGTTGTCGGCGGCGGCACCCGTTGCCCTGCTTCACGTTGTCGTGATGGGCTTTGTTCGGCTATCGACTCATCGAAAGATTTTCTCCCAGCCGTTGACCGTGGAAGAAGCGCTGACTGTCGTCGATGGCTGGCTGGCGATGCCGAATGTGCGATGGGTGTCTCCGGGTGGGCAGCACTGGGAGTTGCTGAAAGAGAATCTGCGCGATGCGGGGACGGCGGGGAGTTTGACCACGGATGCGCACATCGCGGCGGTGGCGGCGGAGTTTGGGCTGATCGTGCATACCAACGATCCGGATTTTGGGCGGTTTCCGGCGGTGAAGTGGGTGAATCCTTTGTTGGGGCAGTGAAAACTGCGCCACGTGCAGGGGGCAAGCAGGATGCTTGCACCACCTTTTGGAGTGCGGCGTTGCCGATTAAAAGTGGGGCAGACAGGAGAGCCGAGGCTCAGCGAGACAGGCGAAGCCAATCTGCTTCACTTGGGGCGGTTGAGCCAGGCTTGGAACATGAGGATGTCCCAGAGGTAGAAGTGCCAGTTGCGGGTGCCGGATTGGTGTTCCTGCCATTTTTGGCGGATGGGGGCGGGGTGGAAGTAGCCTTCTCTTTTGAGGCGGGTTTCGCTGAGGAGGTCTTCGGCCCAGTCGCGGAGGGGGCCGCGGAGCCAGACGTCGAGGGGGATGCCGAAGCCGCGTTTGGGGCGGTCGATGAGCTTTTGCGGGACGTGGCGGTAGAGGGCTTGGCGCATGAGCCATTTGCCTTGGTCGTTGCGGACCTTCATGGACGTGGGGATGGTCCAGGCGAACTCGATGAGGTGTTGATCGAGCAGGGGGATGCGGCCTTCCAAACTGACGCCCATGGCGGCGCGATCGACTTTGGTGAGGATGTCGCCGGGCAGATAGGTCTCCATGTCGAGGTGCATCATGCGATGGGTGAAGTCGGGGACTTCAGGCCAGCCGGACTTATCCGTGATGGCGGTGTCGCGATCCTGGCCGTCGATGACGATGTCGTGCGGGCGTTTCCAGTGCGACATGAGGTTCAAGTAGAGGGTCTCCATGCCGGGGGCGGCGACGACTTCGGCGAGTTTGTGGAGTTTGTCTCCGAAGGGGAGGTTGCGGAATCGTTTGGGCATGACGGGGCCAGCGGCGCTGCCGAGGGCGTTGAGGGCGCTGGCGGGCAGGAGGGTCATCATGCTGGCGAGGGCGCGGCGGGCGGGCTGGGGGAGCCAGGCGAATTGGTTCCAGAGTTTGCGGCCGATGTAGTAGCGTTCGTAGCCGCCGAAGAGTTCGTCGCCGGCGTCGCCACTGAGGGCGACGGTGACGTGCTGGCGGGCCATTTTGCAAACGAGGTAGGTGGGGATTTGCGAGTAGTCGGAGAAGGGTTCGTCGTAGAGGGCGGGGAGCTGGGGGATGACGTCGAGGGCGTCCTGGCCGGTGACGTACATTTCGGTGTGGTCGGTGCCGAGGTGTTTGGCGACGTCTTTGGCGAACTCGGCTTCGTTGTGTTCTTTCTCGTGGAAGCCGATGGTGAAGGTGCGGACGGGGCGGGTGCTTTGCGCCTGCATCAACGCGACGATGAGGGAGGAATCGACGCCGCCGGAGAGGAAGGCGCCGAGGGGGACATCGGCGATCATGCGCTGGCCGATGGCGTGTTTGAGCAGGGATTCGAAGGCGTCGATGGCTTCGGTGTCGGTGCCGGTGAAGGGGTTCCGGGTGCCGTGGGTGATGACGCTGCGGAGGGACCAGTAGTGGCGCGGGGTGGGGCGATCGGTGGGGGCGCGGAGGGTGAGGAGGGTGGCGGGGGGGAGCTTGTGCAGGCCCTGGTAAATGCACCAGGGGTCGGGGATGTAGTTGAAGCGGAGGAGGGAGGTGAGGGAGGCGCGGTCGATGGTGGCGGTGAAGCCGGGGAAGTGGTCGAGGCTCTTCAATTCGGAGCAGAAGACGAAGGTGTCGCCGACCCAGCCGTAGTAGAGGGGCTTTTCGCCGAGGCGGTCGCGGCTGAGGTGCAGGACGCGCTCTTGTTTGTCCCAGAGGGCGAAGGCGAACATGCCGTTGAAGCGTTGGGTGGCGGCGTCGATGCCCCACTGGACGAAGGCGGCGAGCATGATCTCGGTGTCGGAGTGTCCGCGCCAGGTGTGACCGTGTTGTTCGAGTTCGGTGCGGAGGTCCTGGAAGTTGTAGATCTCGCCGTTGAAGACGATTTCATAGCGACCGTCGGCGCTGGTCATGGGCTGATGGCCGAGGGGGGAGAGGTCGAGGATGGAGAGGCGGCGGTGGCCGAGGGCGATGCCGGATTCGGCGTCGGTCCAGGCGCCTTCGTCATCGGGGCCGCGGGTGACGATGGCGTCGGTCATGCGGCGGACGGTGGCGGTGAGGGCTTCGTTGGAAGCGCTCTTGGGGGGGGTGAAGAAGCCGGCGATACCGCACATGGTTTGTTAGGGGTGAGTGGTGAGGAGTGGGGGGTGAGGGGTGGGTGCGGCGACTGGTGAGATTGGGGCGTGGGAGTGCAAGCAAGATGCTTGCACCACCTTGTTGGGAGGCGAGCCAGCGGCTCGCTCCACGGTGAGGAGGGTGTCGAAGTGGGTGAGGATGGAGGGGAGGCTGAAGTGGGATTCGATGCGGGTGCGGGCTTGGTGGCCGAGGGTTTGGCGTTGTTCGACAGGGAGGGTGAGGATTTGGATGGCGGCGGTGGCTAGGGCTTGGGGGTCGCGCGGGGGGACGAGGGTGCCGGTGTCGCCCATGACCCAGGCGGTGTCGCCGATGTCGGTGGCGACGACGGGGACGGCGCAGGCCATGGCTTCGCCGACGACGTTGGGGAAGCCTTCGCCAAAGGCGGAGGAGGAGATGGCGAGGTCGAGCGAGGCGGTGAGGGCGGGGATGTCGGGGTGGTCGCCGTGGAGGTGGACGTGGTTTTGGAGGTTGAGGTCGGCGATGAGCTGGGTGAGGTCGGTGCTGGTGGGGTCGATGCCGGATCCGGCGAGGTGGAACTCGGTGTGGGGGATTTTTTGGGTGATGATGGCGGCGGCGTGGAGGAAGGTGGGGTAGTCCTTCATGGGGGTGAAGCGTCCGAAGCGGCCGATGCGAAGTTTTTCACCGCAGAGATTGGATGGCCGCAGAGGTTTTTTTGAAGGAGACCACTTGGTGAGGTCGAAGCCGTTGGGGATGAGTTGGGTTTTGTGGGAGGGGTATCCGATGGCTTCGTGTTGGCGGGCGCTGAGTTGGGAGTTGTAGGTGAGGGTGTGGGCGAGGGGGGCGAACCAGCGGAGGGATTGGATGACGAGGGCGGAGCCGCGTTTTTCGAGGGCGAGGTCGTAGAGGGACTGGCGGATGTTCCAGATGACGCGGCCTTTGCCGAGGCGGAAGAGTTTGACGAGGGCGGCGGCGAGGCAGCCGTGGTACATCCAGCCCATGATGACGGTGGGGCGGATTTGCCAGGCGATTTGGAGGAGGCGGAGGAGGGCGCGCGGGGTGGGTTTGCCGGCGGGCATGTCGAGGCTGAGGACGGTGGCGCCGGCGGCTTGGAGGGTGGGGATGTGTTTGCCACCGGAGGTGAGGGAGAGGACGGTGTGGCGGTGGAGGGGGAGGTTTTGGATGAGCTGGGTGAGCATCATTTCGGCGCCGCCGGAGCCGAGGCCGGTGGTGATCCAGAGGATGGGTGAGGAGTGCAAGCAAGATGCTTGCACCACCTTGGGAAGTGCGGCTGCGCCGGTTTTTGGGGACGCCTCGGAGAGTCGTGGTACTTTTTGGGGAGGCGAGCCAGCGGCTTGCACTGCTTTGTTGGTGCGGTGGAAGAGGTGGGGGAGGGTGAAGTTTTGGTCGATGTGCTGGCGGCAGCGTTGGGGGAGGGTGGCGCGGGCGTCGGGGGGGAGGTCGAGGAATTGGCGGATGGATGCGGCGAGGGCGGCGGGGTCGCGTGGGGGGGCGAGGAAGCCGGTGTGGCCGAGGACGAGGGCGGCGTCGCCGACGTTGGTGGTGATGGCGGGGGTGCCGCAGGCGAGGGCTTCGCCGAGGACGTTGGAGAAGCCTTCACCGTAGGCGGAGGAGGAGACGAGGGCGGTGAGGCGCGGGTAGGTGCTTTCGGGGTCGGTGCAGGCGGGGTGGAAGGTGATGGGGAGGTTTTGAGCCTGGGTTTGGAGTTCGGCGAGGTAGTCGGCGGGGCCGTCGCCAATGATTTGGAAGCGGACGTGGGGGTGCGTCTGATGGACGAGGGCGGCGGCGCGGATGAAGGTGGGGTGGTCCTTCATGGGGTTGAGGCGGCCGATGATGCCGAGCACGGTGTCCTGCGGGGTGAGTTCGGGTTTGGGGATGAAGCGGGAGGTGTCGATGCCGTTCGGGATGACCTCAAAGCGGGCGTCGTCCTTGGGGAAGCCGTGGTTCTGGTACCAGCGGCGGCCGGTTTCGGAGTTGGCGATGATTTGGTCGGCGAAGGGGCTGAGGAGGCAGTTGAGGCGGAAGCTGGCTTTGCCGAGCAGACCCCATTGGTGGGCGTCGCTTTCGGAGTCGCGGATGCCCCAGATGA
>JAIYDW010000163.1 GCA_027487315.1 Verrucomicrobiaceae bacterium
AACGCCAAGCGCAACCTCTACCTCATCGAAGAACCCACCATCGGCCTGCACATGGCCGACGTGAAACGCCTCATCGACATCCTCCATCGCCTCGTTGACGAAGGCCACACCGTCGTCGTCATCGAGCACCACCCCGACGTCTTCGCCGAAGCCGACTACCTCATCGACATCGGCCCCGAAGCCGGCGCCGAAGGCGGCCACCTAGTAGCCCAAGGCACCCCCGAACAAGTCGCCACCCACAAAACCAGCCGCACCGCCCCCTTCCTCAAAGCTATTCTGTAGTTGGGAAACTCCGGGTCAGTTTGCAATCCTCCTTCTCTGTGCGACAATCATCACGCAATGACACTCGATCTGCCCATACCAGCTGCGTTGTCTGAGACTTTGCGCACCCAATTCACCGACCTCCCCAAGGCCGCCCTGGAGGGTGTTGCACTTGAGGGCTATCGCCAGGGCATTCTTTCCCTCGCACAAGTGCGCGAACTCCTCGACCTGCCATCCCGCTGGGCTGCCCAAGCGTTTCTGGAGAAGTTTGGCTGCTGGCCAGACTATGAACCCGCCACGCTTCATGCAGAGCTCAGTCCGCTGGAGCCATGACCGTGGTGGTTTGTGACACTTCGGTGTTGTCTTATCTGGCACTCATTGAGCAGCTGCACCTGCTGCCCAAATTGTTTGGCCATATCACGATACCCCGCACGGTGCTCGCCGAATGCTTGCACCCCGACGCGCCAGAACTCCTCCGCAGTACTCTAACCCCCGAACTACCCTCGTTCGCAGTGTCCCTAGTGGGAGGTCCCAACCTGCCTGAAACGGCCTCTCTTGACCCAGGTGAAGCCGAGGCGATCTCTATCGCTTGGCACCACCGCTCCGATTCGTTGCTTTTGATCGATGAAAAACAAGGAAGAGCCATTGCCACGTCCCTCGGCTTGCAGGTTCGCGGATTGCTAGGCTTGCTCATGGAGGGGCACCGACAACAATTTTTGGAATTTGATTCGGCTATCGAAAGGCTAAAGCCTCTGGGCTTCCGCCTCTCAAAGCAGCTCATCGCAGATGCCCGAAGAAGCCTGGGGCTTCCTTGATCCTGCGTCCCATCGCCTGTCGAGGAATGCCGCACCTCCCCCTCCCTCCACGCCCATTCGCTAGCAATACCCGCCCCATCCCAACGTACTACTCCCCCACCCATGAAACGCCTCACGTCCCTCCTCCTCCTCGCTTCCGCCACCACGGACGCCGCTGAGATCTCGTTCAACCGGGACATCCGACCCATCCTCACCGAAAACTGCTACGCCTGCCACGGTCCCGATCAAAACCATCGCAAAGGCGACCTCCGCCTCGACGTCCGCGCCGACGCCATCGAAGCCAAAGCCATCACCCCTGGCAACCCCGACACCAGCTCCGTCATCGAACGCATCCTCACCTCCGATGCCGATGACCTCATGCCCCCTCCCGATTCCCACAAGAAACTCTCCGCCTCCGAAAAAGAACTCCTCAAGCGCTGGATCGCCGAAGGTGCCGAGTATCAAGGCCATTGGGCCTTCCTCAAACCCGAACGCCCGCCCGTCCCCCAAGCATTCAAACCCGCCCAGACCTTCGGCAATCCCGTCGACTCCTTCATCTTGCAGCGGCTCGCCGAAGAAAAATGGCCCGCAGCCCCTGAAGCCGATCCCAGAACCCTCATCCGCCGCCTTTCCCTCGACCTCACCGGCCTGCCTCCCTCCCCGGAAGACGTCGAATCCTTTGTCAACCAATGCCGCGAGGGCAATGCCTTCGTCGTTCGCCAACCCGCCTACGAAGCCCTCGTCGACCGCCTCCTGAACTCCCCCGCCTTCGGCGAACAAATGGCCCAAACCTGGCTCGACAACGCCCGCTACGCCGACAGCCACGGCTTTCAGACCGACTCCTCCCGCTCCATGTGGCCCTGGCGCGACTGGGTGATTCGCGCCTTCAACGAAAACAAGCCCTTCGACCAGTTCACCATCGAACAACTCGCCGGCGACCTCCTCCCTAACCCGCGCCTCGATCAAGTCGTCGCCACCGGCTTCCATCGCAACCACCGCATCAACGGCGAAGGCGGCATCATCGACGAGGAATGGCGCATCGAAAACATCATCGACCGCGTCGACACCACCGGCGCCACCTGGATGGGCCTCACCCTCGGCTGCGCCCGCTGCCACGATCACAAATACGACCCCATCAGCCAAAAAGAATTCTATGAACTCTTCGCCTTCTTCAACAACGTCGACGAAACCGGCGTCATCCGTGGTGCCTCCAATCGCTCCGGCGGCAATCCAGACCCCTCCATCAAAGTCCCCAATGCCGCCCAACAAAAGCAACTCGCCGACCTAGCCGCCGCCATCACCGCCGCCGAATCCGCCGTCAAAGCCCAGGAAAAAAATCTCCCCACCCTGCTCGCCGCCTGGGAACCCCAATTCAAAGCCGAACTCGCCCAAAACAAACCCTCCTGGGAACCGCTCACACCCGAAAAAGTCACCTCCGCCAACGGCACCACCTTCACCCGCCAAGAGGACGGCACTTACCTCGCCGGCGGCCCCGTGCCCGCCAAAGAAACCTACCTCATCGAATCACCCATTCCCTCCGGTGCCTTCTCAGGCGTCCTCCTCGAAACCTTCCCCGACGCCTCCCTTCCCAACCAAAGCGTCGGCCGCAACGACAACGGCAACTTCGTCCTCACCCGCGTCGAAGCCCAAATCACCGCCCCCTCACTCGACAAACCCCTCAACGTCACCTTCACCGAAGCCGACGCCGAATACTCGCAAAAAGGCTGGGGCATCGAATCCCTCATCGCCGAAAGCATCGCCAAGAAGGCCAAGGGTAAAAAAGCCACCTCCAGCAATCGCGGCAAAGGCTGGGCCGTCGATGGCCCCTCCCGCCGCGAACCCAACCGCGCCATGCTGGTCACCTCCGACACCCTAACCATCCCTGCCGACGCACGCCTCACTATCCGCCTCGTCCACGAAACCCTTTCCAAACACCACATCGGCCGCTTCCGCCTCTCCTACACCAGCACCCCACCCGCCCGCGTCACCCTCTCCGGCGACGGCGCCGTCCCCCCCGAAATCCGCACCACCATGGATACCCCGGCCGCAAACCGCAAACTGGCGCAGACCCAAAAATTAACGGCCTTCTTCCGCACCGAAGTCGACAGCCCTCTCAAAAAAGCCGATACCGCCCTCGCCGCCGCGCGCAAACGCCACAGCGACTTCGAAACCACCGTGCCCAGCACCATGGTCATGAAAGAACTGCCCACCGTGCGCCCCGCCCACATCCTCATCCGCGGCGAATACGCCAAGCCCGGCGACCTCGTCACCGCCGCCACTCCCGCCGTTCTTGCCCCCCTTCCCGCCGGTGCCCCCCGCAATCGCCTCACCCTCGCCCGCTGGCTCGTCTCCCCCGAACACCCCCTCACCGCCCGCGTCTGGGTCAATCGCCAATGGGAACGCCTCTTCGGCAAAGGCCTCGTCAAATCCACCGAAAACCTCGGCGTCCAGTCGGATCCCCCCAGCCACCCCGAACTCCTCGACTGGCTCGCCACCGAGTTCATTGGCAACGGCTGGAACATGAAAGCCCTCATCAAAACCCTCGTCATGAGCGCCACTTATCGCCAGTCCTCCCACCTCACCCACCTGCCCCAGGAAATTCTCCTCAAGGACCCCGAAAACCGCCTCCTCGCCCGCGGCCCCCGCATGCGCCTCCCCGCCGAAACCATTCGCGATCAAGCCCTCCAAATCAGCGGCCTCCTAAACACTCAGATCGGCGGCCCCAGCGTCCGCCCCTACATGCCCGAAGGCGTCTGGGACGAAACCAGCCGCTATGGCGATCTCCGGGGCTACAAGCACGACGCCACCAACGGCCTCTACCGCCGCACCCTCTACACCATCTGGAAACGCACCGCCGCTCCCCCCACCATGCTCCTGTTCGACTCACCCTCGCGCGAAACCTGCACCGTCAAACGCGCCCGCACCAACACCCCCCTCCAGGCCCTCGCCCTGCTCAACGAAGTCACCTACGTCGAAGCCGCCCGCCACCTCGCCCAGCGCATGATCCTCGAAGGCGGCGCCACACCCGAAAAACGCATCGCCTGGGCCTTCCAACACGTCACTTGCAGAGCCCCCAGCGCCGACGAATTGAAAGTCCTCACCACCGGCCTCACCCGCCATCAAAAGCACTACCAAACCACCCCGGACGCCGCCGCCAAACTCATCCACACCGGCGAATCCAAACCCAACGCCACCATCCCCCCCACCGAACTCGCCACCTACACCGTCACCGCCAACGTCCTCCTCAATCTCGATGAACTCGTCAACAAGGAGTAACCCGCCATGAATCCCCTCTTTCAATCCCACTCTCGCCGCACCTTCCTCACTCACGCCTCCACCGGCGTCGGCCTCGCCGCTCTGAGCTCCTTGATGGACGCCCGCGCCTCCGTCCCCCTCTCAGGCTTCCCCCATCTCCCGGTCAAAGCCAAGCGCGTCATCTACCTCTTCCAGTCCGGCGCCCCCTCACAAATGGACCTCTTCGATCCCAAACCGAAGATGGCCGCCTACTTTCAGAAGGACCTTCCCGAATCCATCCGCAAAGGTCAGCGCCTCACCACCATGACCTCGGGGCAGAAAAACTTCCCCATCGCCCCCTCCATCTTCAAGTTCGCCGAACACGGCCAAAGCCGCGCCACCATCAGCGAACTCATGCCCCACATCGCCTCCGTCGCCGATGAGCTCTGCTTCATCAAATCCATGCACACCGAGGCGATCAACCACGACCCCGCCATTACCTTCTTCCAGACCGGTCGCCAGCTCGCCGGCTTCCCCAGCATGGGCTCCTGGCTCAGCTACGGCCTCGGCAGCGAAAACCACGACCTCCCCGCCTACGTCGTCCTCAGCTCCTTCGGCAGCGGCCGCCCCGATGACCAACCCCTCTACGACCGCCTCTGGGGCAGCGGCTTCCTCCCCACCCAGCACAGCGGCGTCAAATTCCGCAACACCGGCGACCCCGTCCTCTACCTCTCCAACCCAAACGGCATGGACCGCTCCCTCCGCCGTGACAGCCTCGACCAACTCAGCGCCCTCAACCAGCAGCGCCACACCCTCGTTGGCGATCCCGAAATCGAAGCCCGGATCGCCCAATACGAAATGGCCTTCCGCATGCAGGCCAGCGTCCCCGACCTCACCGACACCTCAAACGAACCCCAGCACGTCCTTGACCTCTACGGCCCCGACGTCAAACGCCCCGGCAGCTACGCCTCCAACTGCCTCCTCGCCCGCCGCCTCGCCGAGCGCGACGTCCGCTTCATCCAGCTCTTCCACATGGGTTGGGACCACCACGGCGGCTTGCCCAAAGCCATCAAAGGCCAGTGCAACGACACCGACCAACCCACCGCCGCCCTCATCAAAGACCTCAAACAGCGCGGCCTCCTCGATGACACCCTCATCGTTTGGGGCGGCGAATTCGGCCGCACCATTTACTCCCAGGGCACCCTCACTGAAACCAACTACGGCCGCGACCACCACCCCCGCTGCTTCACCGTCTTCCTCGCCGGCGGCGGCATCAAACCCGGCACCACCATCGGCGAAACCGACGACTTCAGCTACAACATCGTCAAAGACCCCGTCAGCATCTTCGACCTCCACGCCACCATGCTCAACCGCCTCGGCATCGACCACAACCGCCTCTCCTACAAGTTCCAGGGCCTCGACGCCAAACTCACCGGCGTCGAATCCGCCAAAGTCATCAAAGGTATCCTCGCCTAGCACCTCCATGTCCACTCTCCGTCTCGCCACCCTCCTCTCCCTCGCCCTGACCCTCACCGCCGCCGCCAACCCCGTCCCCCTCTTCGACGGCAAAACCTTCACCGGCTGGGAAGGCGACACCGGAACCGTCTGGCGCATCGAAGACGGCGCCCTCGTCGCTGGCTCCCTCACCGCCAAACAGGAGAAAAACAACTTCCTCGCCACCACCAAAACGTACGGCGACTTCGAAATCACCCTCAAATGGAAGCTCGAAGGCACCGAAGGCTTCGTCAACGGCGGCGTCCAGTTCCGCACCGAGCGCATCCCCAATCACCACGAAGTCTCCGGCTACCAGGCCGACCTCGGCAAAGGCTATGACGGCGCCCTCTACGACGAAAGCCGCCGCAAAAAAATCCTCGCCCAACCCACCCCCGAAGTCCTCGCCAAAGCCCAAAAACCCGTCGGCGAGTGGAACGACTACCGCATCCGCGCCGAAGGCAAGCGCATCCAAATCTGGCTCAACGGCATCCAAACCGTCGACTACACCGAAACCGAAGGAATCATTCTCCAAGACGGCAAATCCCTGGTCATCCAACCAACCGGCATCATCGCCGTCCAAATCCACGGCAACGCCACCTCCATCGTCCGCTACAAAAACCTCATGATCGAGGAACTGAAGTAGCCCGCTCAGTTCACCGTAAACCCATTCGTAATCGTCCGCACCACCCCGCCGTTGTATGTGACAACCACGTTCCGCGACCCTGTGGTCGCATTCGCAGCAACCGAAAAGGTTGCCGTGATCAGCGTCTGACTGTAGCGCGCAATGCCACTCACGGTAACCCCCGTGCCACTGCCAAACGTGATGCTCGACACACCGACATTCGCTGGCGGCAGCGGTGTCGGCAACTCAATCACCACACTCACTGCCGTCCCGCGTGCGGCACTGTTCGGCGTCACCGTGTTTGCCCCACCCCCCACCGGTGCCGTGCTCGTGAAATAGGTGCCCGCAATGCCGGTCCGGTCATACGTCGCCAGTGAAACACGCGTGGTCCGGTAAAATCGGCGTGGATTGGAACTCACTGCCGCCGTCTCGACAAGACTGATCACGTCATCACCGCTGGCCGTGACATTCGGTGACAAGGCAGCCCAACTGACAAGGTCATTGCAGGCCTGAACCTGATACGTCCCGCCTTCCACGCCACTCCAGGTGAGCGTGACATTGCCGTTAGCTGCGTTCACGCCTGCGGCAAGATCCTTGTCCACCTTGAGCGGACCGGCCACGACCACCGTGTTCACCGGTTCGGCAATCGTCGTCACCGCGCCACCCGTCGGACTGCCATAGAATTGGCGACCCGTCGTGTACGGAAAGGTGGGCGTACCATTGCTCTCGATCGTCGTGAAGTAAGCCCACGTGCCACCCGGAAACTCCGGCGTGACACAGAAGCGGGCGTTTTGCTCATTGAGATCAAAGTGCGTCCCCTGCACCTGCCCGAGATCCCCACGGTAGTCGTAATCTTCAATGTAATGCCCGAGAGCAAACGCAGTGCTCACTGCTGGCCCATTTTGAAACCCGACCGTTTGAATGCGCGCAGCCCAGGCTGGCAGGCTGGTGCGCGTTGTGATGTTGCGCAGCGCAAATCCACTCACCATGCGCCGCACACCGCTGCCCGCATCCATCGCCGACGAATACCCATACGGCCCATACACAGGCAGCCCATCCTGCGCCCAGGCGACGATGGGCGAGTGCTTCGTCACCGGCGCCGTGCTCTCGCTGTAGAGCTTCGTCGCGGGATTGTAGTCCACATGATCGCCGAGCTGGTAACGCAGCGCGATCGGTTGCGCATGGTAGTGATAATTGCTCCCTGCCTGATGCGCAAAGGCAGGGTCAAAGGTCACGCTTTCATTGTGATAAGCATCGCGGTTCCAGACACCATCCCCGGTGAAAGCGCCGCCTGGTGTGGCGTCCACCCCATTGGCAAACGAATAGGAAAATGCATCCCGGCAGTCAAACAAACTCACCCCATTCACCATGCGGCCCGTCGCGCCCAGGCCGGTCAGCGTCTTCGTCGTCGGAATGACCGGTGTGCGTGGAAAGCGCCACTTCACGCTTTGATTCGCCGGATAATTCGGAAACAGATTCGTCTTCGCCGCATTCAAATACCAAGGCCCCATCACGTGGCTGGCGAGTCCCGTGCTATGAATGTAAACCCAGTTCGCACTGTAATCGACCTGATGCACATCACTGTAGGCCGGAGTGCTTTGCGTGCCCGTGCCACGCGTCCAGGTCGTGACGGTCGTGCCGGAGTTCAAATCCGCCTGCGTGGGAAAAATTCGCGCGTATTGCCCGCTGTTCGCCGTGTGCCAGGACGTGATAAGCGCCTCATTCGGCACGGATGTCGCGTAACTCGTCGACCGCAGCTTCAGCGCCGCATAGGCCGTCTGGCCGGCGTTCGTAATGCTCGTGCCGAGCAGGTTCGTGGCCTGATTCACATCCGTGGTGACATTGAATAGCTCCTCACGGCCGTCATCGAACTGCAATAGCGTGTAGCCCGCCGCATCCGTGATCACCCGGCCACTCACGCTGGTGGCCAGATCGGTGCTGAACATCTGGCTCATAACCACCCGGGCACTCTCCGCTGTGTTTTGCAAAACCGGCAGCAAACTCCGCGAATCAACCGGATTCGTCGCAGGTTGCGTCGTGCCCATACTGATGCCCGCCAACTCCAAAATCGTGCTGTAGAGATCCACCACATGCACCGGCACATCGCTGTTGCGATTTGGACTCACCACCGATGGCCCCGCAATGATCAACGGAACCCGCGTGCCCCCCTCATAAATCGTTTCCTTCGAATGTGCCGCATTGTAAGGCGTCTGAATCACACTGGCCGGGGTTCCATTGTCACCCACAAAGATGACATG
>JAIYDW010000087.1 GCA_027487315.1 Verrucomicrobiaceae bacterium
GCCCCCCCCACAAAATCCGGCACCCCGTCCCCATCAAAGTCCACCACCGTTGGACTCACATCGTGTCCCTCAATGTTCACCTCCGCCAGCAACCCGCGATCCGCAAAAAACCACTTCCCTCCTTCACCCCTCGTCTGCTGAATGAAGTTCGCATTCGCCGAATTCAGCAGGATGTCCAGCTTGCCGTCGCCATCCCAATCCACCACGCACAACTTCCGCCGACCACTCTTACCCGCAATACCCGCATTGAGCCTCAATGGCTCCCCAGGCTTCATCACCACCGGCGTCTTCACCTTCAGTCCGTCAGGCACCACCGCCGCAGACACGTCAGCCGCGCATAACACCCGCCTCGGTGATTTCAAAATCAGAATTCCCCCCTGCTTCGCCCGCTCAAAAAACGCCAGATAACCTTCCTGATCCAGCATCACCAAATCCATCAGTCCGTCCGCATTCCAATCCACCGCCACCGGTGTCGTCCGCCACTGCGTCAGCAATCCCTTCCCCTCCGGCTTCATCCACCCGTAGGCCAGACGCGGCTGCTCACCTTCCCACTCCACCTCCACCGGCTTGCCCTTGGCCAACTTCGGCTCCGCACGCGTCCCCACATTCTTAAACCACGTCACCTTGCCCAAAATCGAATTCATCAGCAAATCCGGCAACCCATCACCATCCCAATCCGCCACCGTCTGCGTCGTGTAACCCCACTTCGCCTCGCACGGCCCCTGAATCGATCCATTGCCTCCCGCCATCGGACGAATCACCTTCCCTCCCGCCTCAAGCAGTTTCGGCGCCGCCCACTTCGGACGCGCCACCTTCGGCCCGCTCAAATTCTCAAACCACCCAATGTATCCGGCCGTGTTCCCGCAAATCAGATCCGTATCCCCATCGCCATCCCAATCAAATCCCACCGGTGTCACCAACGCCCCAAACTTCAAATCCTCCGCCTCTTGCTGAAAGTAACGCGGCCCCTTGAACACCGGCACCTTCGCCTCATCAAACTTCCCCGTGTTCTCCACAAACGCCACCCGCCCATCCTCATCGCCCACGATCAAATCCAGATCCCCGTCCTTGTCCCAGTCAAACGCCGTCGGTGTGATCATCTCCAAATCCATCTTCAAATACCCGCCCTCATCGGTCTTCACCCGCTTCACCAGCGCATACTTCGGCTTCGTCCGCGTCCCGGTGTTCTGAAAATAGGTGAACCCATCCAAAAACTCCCCGCACAACAGATCGAGGTCCCCATCCCCGTCAAAGTCCGCAAAATTCGGCGACGGCCACCCATAGGTCTCCACTGGCCGATCCTCCGCCATCACCTTCTTCGCCTTCTCCCACTTCGGCTTGTCATTCGTCCCCTCATTGCGCACCAAATACACATAACCGCGCAACGGCCCGTTCATCCAGCGCCCGTTCTCATCATACGCATTGTCCCAGCCATACTCCGTCCAGTCCCCAACGCCGACGATGACGTCATTCACCTGATCCCCGTCGAAATCCACCATCCGCCACATGTTCGCACGCACCTTGTTCCCGTGCACATTCGTCGGCAAATCCAACGCCACCCCTTGATCGATTCCCACCTTCAAAAAATCCGGATGCACGGTCTTCGGTGTCATCACCAGCGGCTTCCCGTCCACATAACTCACCTGCACATTCTGCGCCCCCTTGCTAATCCGCTTCCCCGGCTTGAACACCGGCATCGACCCCCGCGCCGTATCCCCCGTCGCATTCTCAAACACATAAATCCCGTTGGACGGCTGGTCCGGACAATTCACCACCAGATCAAAATCCCCATCGCCATCAAAATCCATCGGCAATGGCCAAGCCCACAACCCCACTCCCAAATCCACCACCAATCCCGGATGGTTATACTTCAAACGTTCGAGCGCAAAAGCAGGCAGCGCCAGCGATGTGAGTAAGGCAATAAAAAGAATCGGTTTCATAAAAAATCTAAGAGGGTTCGAGCCGCTGGCACGCAGGGTTGAAAGAGGAGGCAGTTGCGTGCCAGACTAGGAAACGAGCGCCGAAATCTGTTCCTTCAATTCCGGCAAAACACCCTCCACCCGACCACGCTCCTCATCCCGAAATCGATGAAACGGCTCAGCCATAAAATCATCACACACTCCCTCGATCGATAGCGCGCACTTGATCCCCTTGATGATCGCCGACGAATGCCGCCCCACTTGATAAAGCCTCGTCGACACCTCCATCACCATCGCATGCAAAGCCCTAGCACGCACCAAGTCCCCCGCCACCGCCGCCTGATGCAACGCCACATACAACTCCGGAAACACATTCGCACCACCGTTCACCCCGCCGTGCCCCCCCGCAAGCACCGCATCCAACAACAACTCCTCCGGTCCCATCAAGATACTCCAATCCTCCCGCCCCCGAGCCAGTCCACACAACCGATGAAAATACGTCATGTTCCCTGAGCTATCCTTAATCCCATGTACCTTCGGATCATCCATCAACGCCCGCACCGTCTCCACCTCAAAACTCACCTTCGTCAGACTCGGCATGTTATACAAAAAGAACGGCAGCGGCAGCTCCGGCAAAAGATGCCGAATGTACTCAATCAACTCGGGCTGCCCCTCCGGCAAATAATACGGCGGCGCCGCCACCAAAGCAGCCGCCCCCACCTCCGCCGAGTGCCTCGCTAACTCCACCGACTCCACAAACGCCGTGTCCGTGATCCCCACCAGCACCGGCACCCGCCCCTTCGCCACTCGACACGCCACCGACACCACCTCCCGCCTCAGCCGATAACTCAAACTCGGCCCCTCCCCCGTCGTCCCCAAAACAAACAAGCCCCCCACCCCACCCCCAATCAGCCGCTCAATCAACCGCTCAAACCCTTCCATATCCAGCGTATCACGATCCGTGAGAGGAGTAACCAATGGAGGCACAATGCCAGTAAGTAGCGAGTTCATAATGCGATGCTTGTTTAACAGGAAGATTGATTTTAGGGAGCGTTTCAGGTAGCCTTTCCAGCATGAAGCCTGAAATTGATCCAAAGCTGTTGGAGAATCCGCTCTTCAAAGAGTTGATGGCAGAAGGTTTGGCGATTCAGGACCGCTTTGCCGCCGAACCGGTCTATGCGAAAACGGGCAAAGGATTTCTGAAAAGCGCCGGAGTTGGAGAGCTTCAGAAGCTCAAAACTCAAAGGCAGCCTAAAAAAAACTGACCCATGCCTTCCATGCATCAGGACTGGCTCGCACCCTTCACGTGGGAGATGGTCGCAGCCCAGAATGCTGTGCTTTGTCAGGCCAAAAACTCTCTTCACAAGCCGACAAGCGACGGACACGAAAGCACGCGCGAGTTGTGGGAAACCCATCACAGAACGGTCATGACTCTCGAACAAGCCGTCGACCTCTGTCGCCGCTGCCATAAAATGGCGCCCTTCTGCTTCTATAACGGCAACACATTCGCCTCCATCGTGGCTTTGGTGATTCGCAAACTCGATCTTCCTGCCGTCGAAGCGCACCTCATGCGCAGCCTCGCAGGCCACATCGTCGCCGGCGTCGCCACCGAAGAAGAGGTCCGCGCCTTTCACAACCTCTGCTCCAAGCTCGACGCCTAAGGTGGCGCAACCATCTTGGTTGCCGCCCTCCCCTTGTTGCAAGCAGCTCGCTCGCACCCTCCCTCCAGCGCTCGTCATCTCCCCCCGCATCTCAGCTCCCCCACTCCAGTTCCCGCGTCCGCTTCCCGCACACATTCACCCGCATCCCCAGCGCCCGCGCAAACGCCGCCTTCGCAAACAAACACGCATCCGCCGCCGCCGCATCATTCGCATAAGCCACCTGGATGTGATTCGCCTGATGCTTCGCCATCAACTGATCCCGACTCACCCCATACGTCACTGCATGCATGATCGGCCACTGCGGTGTCGTAGCCTCCAACCGCCGCCGCGTCTCCGCCTCTGGCAGCGCCACCACACCTCCCCTCCCAATGTCCATATGCAACCCTCCCTCCGCCACATAGATCCGACTCCACACAATCTCACCCGGCTTTGACACCCCATGCACCGTGCTCCCCCCGTTCGGAAAATACATCGCCGGTTGCCGATACCCGTGCGCCCCCTTCCATCCCCCCACAAAATGCGCCGGCGGTGCCGCCCCACTGATCAACAGCACCCAAACATAATCCTCCACCGTTCCCGACGCATCCAAATCCCCCCACCGCACATCATGCAGCGTGTTCTCCATCGGCTGCCCCAGCGCCAAATGCACCCGCTGCGTCAAAATCGCATCCAACCCCGCGCACTCATCCACCTCATTGAAATGCGGCAGCAGCACCCCTTTGTATAACACCCGCTTCCCATCCCGACTCTTCACCGGCGGTCTATCCAAATTGTTGAGAATCCCCTCCACCAAGTCACTCGCCGGCAACAAATCCTTCAACCCCTGCTGATACTGAATCCCGATCGTGTCACAGCCAAAATCATCCGCCAACCGCACCGCCGCCACATACATCCGGCACTGCAACAAAATCTGCGCCTCGGTCAGATCAGCCTCATGCTTCTTCCCGGTGTGAAAGGTCATCCCCTTCTTCTTCAGCCAGTCATACACAGCACGCCCATCGCTCTCCGCCACCTGCATCGTCTCATGATAAAGCGCCGACTGGCTTAACCTCTCCTTAAACACCCCGCACCCATGCAGCAAATGATCAGGGATGATCGCATTGTACATCCCCATGCACCCCTCATCAAACACCCCCATGATCGCCTTGTCCTCCACCAACTGCCGCGCCAATTGCTTGCCCAAAGCCAACGCCTTCCCCGGTACCTTCACCGCCTCCAACGACCTCGCATGCGACACATCATGCGTCACCTTCCCCGTCTTCAGCCACTCCCTCAGCTTCGTCACAAAAAACGCATCCTTAAAATCCTCACTCCACAGCGTCGAATACGTCACTCCCTGTTTCGTCAGCGACCCGTTCAAATTCAGCATCCCCACCAACCCCGGCCACTGACCGCTCCAGTTCGCCACCGTCAAAATCGGCCCCTCATGCGTGCTCAGCCCCGCCAGCACGTGATGCGAATACTGCCACACCGCCTCCGCCACAATCAGCGGCGCCTTCGGATCAATCCCGCGAAACACCTCCATCCCCTCCTTCTGACTCGCGATGAACCCATGCTTCTCCTTCGCCTTCACCACATGCGCCCGCTGCACCGTCCACCCCTCCGCCGCCAGCGCCTCCCCCAACGCCCCCTCAATCGCCGCCTGCGCCGGCCAGCACGTCTGATTGGCAGACAAACGCAAGTCACCACTGGCGACAAGCAACACCGTTCGTTTCGAGATCTTCATGGTCGGGCAAAATTCGGGCGCAAGCAAAGCCTCACCCTGGGTTGGATAACCCCATCCTCACAAAGCCACCCACCCAAGGCAACCCTCATGGCGTGCCCATTTCAGAACACGCATGCCCATTCTTGACCTCGTATTAGACCGTTTCTCGAAAAGAGGGTCATTTTGATCCGGCGAGCGCAGCGGCTTCAATGGCAAGGAAGTCGCGCAGCCCGCTATCAAATCAATAGCGGGCAAGCGGCTGACGCAGCCAATGAGGCCGCTCCGCCGCTGGGCAAGGTGACAAGCATTTCGAGAATCGGTCTACATCCGCCGCTCCCTCACCTCCGCCAGCAACTCCGCCACAAACTCATCCACCGCCTTCACCCCGATGTCACCCCGCCGGCTATGCCTCACCGCCACCGAGCCCGAAGCCGCCTCTTTCTCCCCCAGCACCAGCATATACGGCACCTTGTCGAGTTGCGCATTCCGAATCTTCGCCCCGATCTTGTCCGACTCATTCACCAACGTCGCCCGCAAACCCGCCTCCTTAAGCTTGGCAAACACCTCATCTGCAAACGCATCGCTCTTCTCACTCACCGTCAAAACCCGCACCTGCTCGGGTGCCAGCCAAGCCGGGAAATGCCCCGCAAAGTGCTCGATCAACACCCCGCAAAAACGTTCCATGCTCCCGAACGGCGCCCGGTGAATCATCACCGGCCGGTGCGACTTGTTGTCCGCTCCCGTATACTTCAAATCAAACCGCACCGGCAGCACATAGTCCACTTGCACCGTTCCCAACTGCCACTCCCGCCCGATCACATCCTTGATCACAAAATCAATCTTCGGCCCGTAAAACGCCGCCTCTCCCGGTTCCTCCGTGAACGGCACTCCCAACGTCGCCGCCGCATCCCGGCACGCCGCCTCCGCTTGATCCCACTGCTCCGCATTCCCCGTGAACTTGCTGCTGTCTGGATCACGAAGACCCACACGCACCCGGTAATCCTTCATGCCCAGCGTGTTCAATACCGTCTTCACCAAACTCAAACACCCCTGAACTTCCGCCGCCACCTGCTCCTCCGTGCAGAACAAATGCGCATCGTCCTGCGTGAATCCGCGCACCCGCGTTAGCCCGTTCAACTCCCCGCTCTGCTCCCACCGATAAACCGTTCCAAACTCCGCCAACCGCACCGGCAGATCCCGATAACTCCGCGGCTGCGAATCAAAAATCTTGATGTGATGCGGACAGTTCATCGGCTTCAACATGAACCCATCCAACAAATCCTCATCCGGCAGCACCCGGCTCTCCGGAATCACCTCCTTGCCTGCCCGCTCATTCAGTTGGTTGCGCAGCTTCGCCGAAACCGCATCCAACCGCGCCATCACCTCCGCGCATGTGCACCCCGCATCCGCCGCCTGCTGCATCGCCTCATTCTCCATGATAGCCCCGAACTGGCTCTCCTTGTAGTAAGGAAAGTGACCGCTCGTCTTATACAGCGTCAACTTCCCGATGTGCGGCGTGAACACCTGGCTGTAACCCTGCTTCCTCAGCTCCTCGCTGATGAAATTCTGCAACTCCTGCCTCAGCACCGACCCGTTCGGCGTCCACAAAATCAACCCCTGACCCACATCCTCATCAATGTGAAACAACTTCAACTCCCGCCCCAGCTTGCGGTGATCACGCTTCTTCGCCTCCTCCAATTGCACCAGATGCTGCTCCAACTCCTCCTTGCTCGGAAACGCCGTCCCATAAACCCGCTGCAACTGCGGCTTCGTCTCGTCCCCCATGTAAAAGGACGCCGACACACTCATCAGCTTCACATTCTTGCACTTGCTCGTATAGCCCACATGAGGTCCCGCGCACAAATCAATGAAATCCCCGTTCTTGAAGCATGAAATCTCCTCCCCCTCCGGAATCTTATCGATCAAATCCAGCTTGAACACACTGCGATTCCCTGGCCGCTCCGACAACCCGCCCAGCCGCCCGCTCTCCGCCAGCGCCTTCGCCTCCTCCCGACTCACCCCCATCCACTCAAACTTCTGGTTCTCCTTCGCAATCTTCTTCATCTCCGCCTCGATCTTCTCAAAGTCATCCGGCGTGATCCGGTGCTCCGGCAGATCAAAATCATAGTAAAACCCATTCTCCACTGGCGGCCCGTAAGCAAACTGAGCACTCGGCCACAGCCGCAAAATCGCGGTCGCCATCACATGAGCAGCAGAGTGCCGCAGACGGTCAATATCAGACATCTGGGCACGTTCTTCGAGGGTCTTGCGTTCAGTAGACATAAGTTGAGGGCTGCCAACATGGCGCATCCCCCCAATTTTGCGACCCCCGATTTATCACATTCTTTGACTCCTCCCCCCAAACTCCAATTCGCTATACCTCTAACGTCAATATGCTCATTAAATCCGCAGGTCCAGCACCCTTGCTTGTAAGAATTTTCTTTCAATGCAAATCGTTTATTCTTAGTCTCAGACCATATTCACCCAACCGAAATGCGATCCACCAAACGACTTTTCATCACCTTGATCGCCCTCGCCCTACTTCCCGTCGGCTGTAGCGATCAACACCCTTCATCGACCAGCTCACCCCGCCCTGCCAGCCCCTCCTCAACCCCACCCATCGTCCCCCTCGCAACTCAAATCACCGATGCAACAACCCCTACCGTCCAACACAGTCCCAACACACAAACCACCTCCCCGTCCATTCCACCACTGAATGCATCACCAACCCCTCCCACCCAAAACGCATCCCCTCCTCCTTCCAACGCCACCCTCCTCAACACCACCACCACACCCAATCACCAACTCACTCCAACCATCACCGGCCATCCAACCTCCCCGCCCACCCCATCCCAACCCTCCTCCAGCCTCACCCCCATCACCCCAACCGCCACCATCGCCCAGCGCCTCTCCCAATCCCACAACCTCACCGACCCCACCCAACGCGCTGCCCTCGTCACCGAACTGAAGTCCCTCGAACAAAAGGAACAAGCCAATCTCCATGCCAAGGCCAAACGCCTCGGCATCCCCACTTCAGGCACCCGTCCCGATGGCACTCCCTTCCTCCTCCGCGACTTCGAAGGCGACACGCCCATCTACGAATCCCCCGAAAACATCAACGCTGCCATCACCACTGCCGCAGATCGAGTACGTTCTACCCCCCCATTTGATGTCACGGGCGCCAACCTCACCGTCGGCATCTGGGAAAGCGGAGGAATCCCCAGAGTCTCCCACCAAGAGTTCGGAGGCCGCGTCACCGTTGTCGACGGCTCCACCACCACCTCTAGTCACGCCACCCACGTCACGGGCACCGTCGCTGCCGCGGGCATCAACCCCCAAACCTTGGGAATGGCTCCGCAAGTCACCGTCCAAGCCTACAGTTCCACCAGCGACGTCTCTGAAATGACCGCAGCCGGCGCTGCCTCCTCAAACGAACCCGGAAAAATTCAACTCTCCAACCACTCCTACGGCACCCGCCGCGGTTGGTTCGACGACGGCGTCACCTGGCTCGGCACCTACAGTGACGATGCCGACCCCACCAACGACGTCGATTTCGGCTTCGGCCGCTACGACACCTCTGCCGTCGCCCTCGATGGTCTCACCTACAACCTCCCCTACTACCTGCCCTTCTTCTCCAATGGAAACCAGCGCAACAATGGCCCTCCAGCCACAGGTGCCACTTGGTATCAGGGCTTCGGCGGCACCACCCGCACCTACGACCCTGCCCGCCACCCTCCCGGTAACGGCGCCTACAAGCAGCAATACGACACCATGGACGGTCGTAAAACTGCCAAAAACATCATGTCCATCGGCGCCATCAACGACGCCGTCAGCGCTGGCCAGCGCTTCCTCCCCAATGGCACCCTCACCAGCTTCTCCTCAAGCGGCCCCACCGACGACGGCCGAATCAAACCCGACCTCGTCGCCAACGGCGCCAGCCTGACCTCCACCAGCAATGCCAGCGACACCGCCACCTCCGTCTCCAGTGGCACCAGCATGTCCACACCAAATGCCATGGGCTCAACCGCCCTCCTCCTCGACTACTACAAGCAGCGCTTCCCCGGCCAAACCATGCGCGCCAGCACCATCAAAGCCCTCCTCCTCCACACCGCGGACGACCTCGGCACCCCCGGCCCCGACTACCTCTATGGCTGGGGCCTCATGAACACACTCTCCGCCGCCCAAGTCATCAAGTCCCACGCCGAAAGCAACAGCAACCCTTTCATCATCGAAAACCGCCTCAACTCTACCTCTCCTTCCCGCTCACACCCCTTCACCTGGAACGGCATCGACCCCATCCGCGTCACCCTCTCTTGGACCGACCCCGCCTCCACCGCCTCCACCAATCACGACGACCGCACCCCCCGCCTCGTCAACGACCTCAACCTAACCCTCACCGGTCCCGCCAGCACCACTCACCTGCCCTTTGTGATGCCCTACGTTGGCAACTGGACCAACGCCATGCTCACCGCCCCCGCCACCACTGGTGTCAATACCGTTGACACCGCCGAACAGATATTCCTCCCCGCCCCATCACAACCCGGTCTCTACACAGCCACCGTCAATCACACCGGCATCCTCACCGGCTCACAACAGCATTACTCCCTCATCATCACCGGTGGCGGCATTCCTGATCTCTTGACCATTCTTCCAGCCAATGGTCTCAACAGCGAAGGCGAGGCAGGCGGACCCTTTGCTCCTAGCAGCGAAACGTATACCCTCTCCAACTCCGACTCTGCCCCCACCGCCTGGACTGCCGCCGTCGACGCCCCCTGGGTCACCCTCTCACAACCCGGCTCCACTCTGCTGGCAGGACAAAGCGCCACCCTCACCGCTTCCATCAACTCCAGCGCCAACTCCCTGCCCCTCGGCCTCCATACAGCCACCCTCACCCTCACCGACACCACTCGTCAAACAACTCGCACCCGCCTGATCACCCTCAATGTCCGTACCTATCCCATTATCAGTGCCGAACACCCGGAAAACACACCCCTCCAGAACGGACTCTCCCGCATTGACTTTGGATCCCCCTTGATAAAGACCACCTCAAAACGCCGCCTCCTGATCCGCAATTCCGGCGTTGCGAACCTCAACATCGGCGCCCGCACATTCGAAGGCCACAATGCGTCAGATTTCACCGCCTCATCCCCCACTCTCTCGATGGTCCCCCCAAATGGCACCTCCTTCATTGACATCACCTTCGCACCCTCCACTCCAGGCCCCAGCATCGCCTCCCTTTCCATCGCCAACGACGACCCCGACGCCAACCCTTTGATCATCGACCTCACCGGCAACGCACTCGACACCCACAGCGGCATCACCTTCATCGGAGACTTGAACTCCGTCACCGCCGGAGTCGCCATCAACTCCACCGCTTCCGTTCCCCTCGCCATGGACACCTATGTCCTCTTTGCCGGCAACTCGCCACTTGATGGCAACGAAATGTGGCGCACCGACGGCACCGTTGCTGGCACTTATCCACTCACCAATCTCACTCCCAGCACCAATACCGTCACACCCACAAACCTTACCCGCGTCGGAAACCGCGCCTTCTTCAGTGCCAATGATGGCATAAGCGGCACCGAACTCTACGTCACCGACGGCACCATCGCCGGCACTCAACTCGTTCGCGACATCAACCCAGGACTTTCATCCTCCTCCCCTTCCAATCTCACCGTCCTGGGCTCTACACTCTACTTCACCGCCAACACCTCCCTCACGGGCACCGAACTCTGGAAAACTGACGGCACTGCTGCGGGCACCCTTCTGGTCACCGACCTTAACCCCGGCAGCCTCAACTCCTCCCCGTCTTCCCTCGTTGCCTTTCAAAACAGAATCTTCTTCGCAGCCACCACCTCCGACACTGGCACCGAACTCTACTCTTCAGACGGCACTACCGCTGGCACCTTCCTTGTGAGGGACATCAGTTCCGGCTTCGCCAGCAGCTCTCCTACCAGCCTCACCGTTGTCGGCTCTGACCTCTTTTTCGCCGCCTCGAACTCCGACACCGAACTCTGGAAAACAAACGGCACCTTTGCGGGCACCCAGATCGTCCTGGACATTGCTCCCGGCTTTAACAGCTCCTCACCCGCAGGCTTCATTGTTCTCAACAACATTCTCTATTTTCGCGCCACCACCTCTAGCTCCGGCACCGAACTCTGGCGCTCCGACGGCACCCCCACCGGCACCTTTCTCGTCAACGACATCAATCCCGGAACCAACTCCGGCCTCACTGCCACCCCCACTGTCTACAACAACAAACTCTATTTCTCCGCCTCCAATGGTTCCTCCGGTTCCGAACTCTGGACCTCCGACGGCACCAATCTCGGCACGACCCTCCTCTCAGACATCTACCCCGGCTCCGTAAGCTCCACCCCCACCAACTTTCGTATCGCCAACAACCAGCTCTTTTTCTCCGCCTTCACCCTTCAGGGCCGCGAACTCTGGAAGACCGACGGAACCAACGCCGGCACCGTCCTCCTTCGTGACATCAACCCCGGATCGCTGAGCTCCTCCCCAGCCCAGCTTACCAACTTCAATGGTCTACTCATCTTCGCCGCCAACGACGGCCTCATCGGCCTCGAACTCTGGCGCAGTGACGGCACCACCGCAGGCACCATACCCATTCACGACACCATCCCCGGCACCGCTTCCTCCAGTCTGTCCTCCCTCACAAATATCAATGGCTCCCTCCACTTCGCCGCCAATACCGGCAGCATCGGCAACGAACCTTGGCGCATACCCACCACCACTACAACCCCCACCTTGATCAGAGACATCGCCACAGGCTCTTTAAGCTCAACGCCTTCCGCCTTCATCCTCGCCCCCAATAACACCCACACTCTCTTCAGTGCCAATGCAGGCACGACCACTGGCACCGAACTCTGGATCTCTGACGGCAGCAATCTCGGTACGTCACTCCTAATGGACATCAACCCTGGCTCCTCGTCCTCTTTCCCCGCCAACTTCCGCCGGATCGGTAACCAAGTCTTCTTCACCGCCACCAACTCCTTAGGCTCAGAACTCTGGACCACAGACGGCACCGCAGCAGGCACTCGCCTCGTTCGTGACATCAACCCAGGTTCGTCCTCATCAAGTCCCTCCCAACTCACCATCTACCAAAATGTCCTCTACTTCCGCGCTTCAAACGGCACCGTCGGCACAGAACTCTGGCGGTCCGACGGCACAACCGCAGGCACGTACCTCCTCAAAGACATCCGTCCAGGCCCCTTCAATTCCACCCCCCTGAACTTCGCGATCCTCGATGGTCTCCTGTACTTCTCCGCCTACAGCGAAGAAGACGGCTACGAACTCTGGCGCACTGACGGCACCTCGGACGGCACCCTCCAGGTCGCATCTCTCATGCCGGGGATCAACAGTTCGTCTCCCTCCAACCTCACCCCCGTAGCATCCACCCTCTTCTTCTCCGCCACCACCCCCTCCGGCACCGAACTCTGGAAATACGATCCCCTCTCCGCAACCGCTTCTCAGGTGGTCGATCTTGTCCCCGGTTCCGCATCCTCCAGTCCCTCCCAATTGACTGCCAACAACGGCCGCCTCCTATTCGCAGCCGACGACGGCCAAAACGGACGCGAACTCTGGGTCAGTGATGGCACCTCAGTCGGCACCAATCTTCTCAAAGACATCTATCCAGGCTCCGACTCCTCCACCCCCGCTTCACTCACCCCCATGGGTGAAATCGTCTGTTTCACAGCAACCAACGGCACCAACGGCAGAGAAATGTGGCAGACAGACGGCACACCGGAAGGCACCATCCTCCTCGCCGATCTGAACCCCGGATTCCTCGGCTCTAACCCCGCCGCCCTAACCCCCGTCGGCCCTCTGCTCTACTTCACCGCCACGCTACTCGGAATCGGCACGGAGCTTTTCATGGTCGAACCCATCGCCTCGAGGCCCGTCCTCCAGGTCTACGCAGGACCCTCCTCCGGCCCAGCCCTCCTGCCCAACGCCGGTCCGGTCAACTTTGGCTTCGCGCTCCTTGGACAACGGCAGACGAGGACCTTCGCCATTCGCAACATAGGAAATTTGCCACTTTCGATCACCAACCTTGAGACCACTGGCGATTGGCAAATCGATACCCAACGGACTAATACCCAGCTAGCACCTCGAAGCCTCACGACTTTCATCGCCCACTTCTCCCCTACAGGTGCGGGAACGCGGGTCGGAAGTCTCACCATCCAAAGCAACGATCCTTTCCATCCATCCATGGTCTTGGCGTTTAACGGAACAGGTATCGACTCTGCTCCCGGCTTGCCCGTCATCGGAATTCCTCCGGCTCACCACATCGTTCGCCCTGGTGCACGAGTGAACCTCTTTACCGTCGCTGTAGGAACTCCCCCTTTAACCTACCAATGGTCCAAAAATGGACGCCCAATTTCTGGCGCCTCATCCTCTCTCTTCAGCATTCCGTCTGTCAGTTCGTCAACCGCCGGTCTCTATACCGTCTCGGTTTCCTCAAAACAAAAAATCACCAGCCCAGCCACCTTCCTCACGATCGTTCCGGACATTCCAAAATCACACCTCGTCCAGGCTGGCAAATCCATCACCTTCACCTCCGGCGATTCCGGTCCCACCACCTTCCGTGTCTGGACCCTTAACGGTGCACCCCTCCCTTCCTCCCCACGCTTCTCACTCACAAAAAACGGGCAAATCCTTACCATCAAAAACCTTCAGGCGAACGATTCAGGCATCTACCAGTGCAATGTCTCCAATCCCGCAGGCACCCTTTCGACTGGCCCTATCAGTCTAAATGTAATTGATGCTCCTCCAACTATCATTACCCCCCTCGCGATCCCGTCAGGAATCGTCGGCGCCGCTTTCGCCTATCAAGTCCCGATAAACATCAGCCCCTCGAGGCAGCCCAATCGCTTCGGCGCCAAAGGCCTCCCTCCAAGCCTCTCCATCGACCCCATCACAGGCATCATCTCCGGCTACCCCACACGCGCCGGCACCTACCAAGTGACAATTACCGCAGCCAACAGCCTTGGTTCCTTTAGCGCCTCACAAGCCGTTCAAATCGCGCCCCTTCCCATCAATATTGCAGGCTCTTACTCAGGGTTGGTTTCACGTCACCCCATCTTGAACGACAACCTCGGGGGCAGGCTTGACTTCACCATTACCGAATCAAGCTCAGTATCAGGTTCGCTAGAGCTGGGTTCGACCAAGCTGGCATTCAGAGGACGCGTCATCGTCGATCCCAATGGCATCCTCGAACCCCGGGTGACGATCTCGATTCCCTCTCCAAACAACCCAACCTCTCTCCTCTACACCCTTGATTTCAATATCAACAGGTCACAAGGCGTCATTGAAACTGGAGGCATCGTCAGCGACGCTTCAAGCTCTGCACTACTCGAAGGTTGGCTCAATCCCTGGAACCTCCCCACCCGTCCAGCCTCCGCCCTCGCGGCCTACTACACATTCATCCTCAAACTCTCTGCCATCGACCAAGGCAACGTCGCCATCCCACAGGGCGACAGCTTTGGCTCGTTCAAAGTCTCCCCGTCAGGCCAACTCCAAGTCACCGCTCGCCTTGCCGATGGCACCCCCTTCACTCTCTCCTCCTTCGTTGGCCCAGGGGGGCAAATCGCACTCTTTAGGACCCTCTACTCCAAACCTCTCTTGGGTTCCCTGATCGGTCGCCTCACCGTCGACCTCAGCGGCGATCCTGAGTCTGCGCTGGACAACTCTCTCTCTGGCAGGGCCGTGACATGGTCGCGCCCAGCCATCCCAGGCCTCCTTTACCCTGAGGGCTTCACCCCCCGCTCACTCGACACTTTTGGCGGCGCCTTCACTCCACCTCCTCTGCTTCTTAACATCACCCCCGCTCCCGGTAGCGCCCTTCTCAATTTTTACCAAGCCAACATCTCACAATCAGCCACCCCTCCAAATCGAACCCTCGCCGTCGGCCTGAACAATCGCATAACCATCCTCCCTTCAGCTTCACTTGGCACCACCACCCTCAATGTCACGCCCGCCACCGGCACCTTCTCCGGCGCCTTCACCCTCATCGACCCCCACTGGCAATCCCCTCCCCCCGCCACCTGGAGACGCACCTCCACCTATCAAGGCATCACCATCAAAAACGGCCCCACCTATTCCGGCCACGGCCACTTCCTCCTCCCCCAACTCCCCACCTCCAACCCCAAAACCTCCCCACCCCCCACCCTCTCAGGGCAGGTCCAGTTACAGACCGTACCCTGACCACCTTCACCCGGATCACTTCACCACCCCGTGAAACCCCGCCTTGTTCAGCGCCACAATCAAATCCCCCTCACTGAACTCCCCTTCCACCTCAAACACGCTCGCCTTCGTCTCGATCTTCGATCCCGTCACCCCCTTCACACTCGCCACCGCCTTCTCCACTGCCTTCACACACTTTCCGCAACAAAGGTGCGCCCCGCTCACGGTCGCCCCCTTCAGCACCCGCGTTAAACTCGCCTCCTTCGGCGCCTCAATGCCCTCACCCGTCCCGGAGTAACCCGCTCCCACCAAAGCCTCGAACGCCTTCTTCGCCGTAGGCGTGTTCTTCGCCGTAATCGTCACCGTCTCCCCATCCACGGCCGCCGTCGCTCCCTTCACGGATTCAATCGCCTTCGTGATGCCCTTCGCGCAACTGCCACAGCAATTGTGCACCCCGTTCACCGTGATCGTCGCATCCGCCAAAGCCGACCCGCTCAACGCCGCCACAACACTCAAAATCAAAAAAGAAGTTTTCATAGACCCCTCATAACGCACCACCCCCCTTCACCTTTGCTCAAAATCCCACATATCACCTCACCAGCACCTCTTTCTCCTCCGCATCCATCTCCGCCTCCCAGTCCGCCAACCGCTTCTTCAAATCCGCCACCACCTCCGGATGCCTGAAATTCATGTTCGTCCGCTCCCCCGCATCCACCTCCAAATCAAACAGCAAATCCATCGTGTTGCCATCATTCACATACTTCCACTTCCCCCTCCGAATCGCCTTCATCGTCCGGTTCGACCGCTGCATCCTCCAGCAAAAATCCCGCTCCGCCACCTTCGTCTCACCACTCACCAACGGCAGCAAATCCACCCCATCAAACGGCTTCTCCTTCGGCAGTTGCCCTCCCGCCGCCGTCAAAAAAATCGCGCTCAAATCCATCGTGATCCCCGGCACATTCGACCGACTCCCCGCCGCAATCTTCCCCGGCCACCGCATCAGACACGGCACCCGAATCCCCCCCTCCCACAGCGTCGCCTTGTGATGAAACAGCTGCGCGTTACTCGCCCAGCGTTCCCCGCCATTGTCACTAGAAAACACCACCAGCGTCTTGTCCGCCACTCCCGCCACCTCCAGCTCCTTCAAAAGCATCCCCACCCCCGCATCCACCCGCTCCAGCATCGCCTTGTAAATCCCCCGACTCCCCTTCAGCATGGACTCCTTCGTCACCATCGGCGTCTCCGGCGCATCCGGGGCCTGAAACGGCGCATGCACCGCCAAATGCGGCACATACAAAAAGAACGGCTTCTCCCCGCCCGCATGCTTCTTCACAAAAGCCGCCGCCCGCTCATTCACCAAATCCGTGAAATACCGCCCCTTCAGATCCACCTCCTTCAGCCCATCCCGAATCCCCACCGTCCCGTCATAATACCGGTGCCGATAGTAATCCACATGCCCCAGTAACTCCCCAAAAAACTCATCAAACCCACGCTTCACCGGATTGTACTCATCCTTGAACCCCAGGTGCCACTTCCCAAACGCCCCCGTCACATACCCCGCCTCCCGCATCCGCTCCGCCACCGTCACCTCGCCCAGCGGCAACCCCAACCCATGCATGTCCGGCTCCGGCACCCACGCCCCGTTCACCTTCTTCATCTGCTCCACCTGATACCCAAACGCAAACTCGATCCCCACCCGCTGCTGCCATCTCCCCAGCATGAACCCCGCCCGCGTCGGCGTGCACACCGGCGCATTCGAGTAAAAATCCGTCATGATGACCCCCTCCTTCGCGATCCGATCAATGTTCGGCGTCGCAATGTCCTGGCACCCCATGCACCCCAGATCCCCATACCCCAAATCATCCGCCAAAATGAACACCACATTCGGCCGCTCAACCGCAAACGCCCCCGCCGTCACCAGCATCCCAACAAAAACCCCAAGTCGCATCTTCATCCCCCCACCCTAATCCCCCACCAAACCTCCTGCCAAGCCCAATCCACAATCCGCAATCCGCATTCCGCAGTCCGCAATCCCCAATCCGCCCCCTCACTTCACCCCCGTCATAAACCCCCGCCCCACCAACGTCTCCACATACCCCCCCGGCGTGAACCCCGCCTCCGCCATCAGCTCCGCATATTCCCCCACACTGTAGCACTTCCCCTGCGTCGAGTGCATCAGCAGACACGAATACTCCGCCACATGCACCGGCCCATCCTTCGCCTCATTGATGAACGCATCATGAATGATGAGCAGCCCACCCGCCGGCAGCGCCGCATACGACACCCGCAACAACTCCCGCACCTCCTTCACACCCCAGTCGTGCAGCACATTGGAAAACAAATGCACATCACAGTCTCCGGGTAACCCATCAAACATGTTCCCCACCGCCACTTCCACCCGATCCGCCACCCCGCGCTCCTCGATCAACTTCCGCGCGATCCGATCCACCGGCGCCTGATCCAGCACCACACACCGCACCCCCTCATGCCGCGCCGCAATCCCGCACGCATAAATCCCCGACCCCGCCCCGATATCCAGCACCCGCTTCCTCCCGCCCAAATCCAGCTTCGCAGCCAAACCCTGCGCCAGATAAATCCCGCGACAATCCATCGCCGCCGTAAACTTCCGCGCAAACCCCTCCTCCTCCATCGCCTTGTGCCAGTCAAACGACGCCTTGTCTCCCGACCACCCCGCCGGCTTGTCAGACTTTAGCACCTCCAGAAAATCCCGCGCAATCGGCCGCTCATGCAGCGACGCATAATACGGCCCCAAATGCCACACCGACCCCGCGCACAAATGCTCCTTCGCCACCTCCGTCACCTCCAGCACAGCGCCATTGCGCCGCACCCAGCCATTCGCCACAAACAGCGTCACCATGACATCCACCGGCCGCTCAGCGAATCCAAAATACTCCCCCACCTCCGCCAACGTTGAAGGATGCGCCTCCAGCCAGGAAAAGAAATCCAACTTCAACGCCGCCGTAATCAAATCCACCGCATACAAACCATCCCGGTATCGGTAAATCGAAATCGGATCCGTAGCAGGCGCGCGCGTCAGTTCAAAACTCATCGACCACCACACCCCGCGATCCCTCCCCTGTCAAGCCCCCCAAAACCCCCACTCTACCCCTTCCGCTCCAGCCAAAGCACATGCGCCCCCGGATTCTGCTTATCCGGCGCCAACCGTCCCCCCACCTTCACCGCCAGCGACCGCAGCAACGGCACCGCATGGGACCGAATCACCCCCTGCCCACTCCCCGCCCCATACCCGTGAATGATCTTCACCCCCTTGTGCCCCCCCATCACCCCCCGATCCACCGCACGCAAAATCTTCTCCCGCGCCACCTCCCACGTCTCCCCCGCGTGCGCCACATCCACCTCCAGCACCCCCTGCAAAGCCCTCCCCCTCAGCCCCTCCCCACACTTCGGACACACCCCCATCCTCCCCGGATCCACCGGAAACTCACACGTCGGGCAGCAAACATCCTTCCTCATCACTCCCAAACCTCGCATACCTCCCCACCCAAAGCGAGCCCTTCTCATGCAAGTTACCCCCTCCCCCCGTCGAGCAACCGGCTCGGTTGCCCCCTCCCCCCATCGCGCAACCGCCCCGGTCGCCACCCCCTCAACATTCGTGCCCATTTGCGCCATTCGTGGCTCCAAACAAAACGCCCCCTGAACTTTCGTCCAGAGGGCGCCAAAACCTTCCTCCCCTTGCTCTACGGCACCACCGGCGCCACCACCTTCACCTCCACCCGCCCGCCTTCCTGTGGCGAGTTGCTCGTCGTCTGCGCCGGAACCGCACCCACCGCCGGCAACTGATTCAAGATGAAGTACCCATGCCCCACTCCCCCGACCAAGAGCCCCTGGAACGTCACCGTCCGCGTTACAGGCACCAGCAAAGGCGGCACCGCCGCCGCTAGCACCGGATTGTTCTCCCTCAAGGTCGCTTTCCCCGTAAAACTTCCTTTCGAGGCAACGAACGTCAGGCTCATCGCCCGTGTGTTCACCAGCTTGTCCAAATTGAACGCCACCTTGTTGGTCAAAGCCACATTCGCTTTCACGTCCGCCTGCAAAGGCAGCGCCGTCTCCACCCCGGCCTTTGTCAGCAACACCTCGATCTGATTCGCCAAATCCGTCAGCCCCATCACCCGCGGTTCCGCCAGCGGATTCGTCCTCGTCCGTGCCGGAGGCGCCACATACCGCCCCCCGGTCAGCGTCACATCCAGCAAGCCAGGCGCCGGGAACCCACTCCGATACAACCGGTTCGAAGTCGCCGTGTTCGCCGGACGCGTCCACGTCATCGGCCCGGCCACCGTGTTGTTCAGCGGATTCGCTTCCGCCGCAATCCCCAGCGCACCCAGCAACGACCCCCGCGTCGTCGTCCCATACAAAGTCCGGAACATCAGCATCTGCCCCGCTGGACCCGCAAACGTCGCCATCGTAATGACACTCCCGTCACTCAGCCTGCCCGACAGCGTCAAAAGACCCGTCGTCGGTGCCACCGTGAAGGACAAATAACCCGCCCCCAACGGCGCCTGCGCACTCGTTAATGCCGTGTTCACCAGATCGATCTTTGTCGTATAATAACCCGCCAGCGCCGTTGCTGGATTCAACTTGCTCCATGGATTCCGCCAGCCCGTGAACGTCACCGTCGCCGTCCCGTCACTGATCGTCGACGTGTTCAGAATCGTCCCCGTCAGCGTGTCCACCAGCAAACTCACCGTCAGGTTCCGTGTCGTCGATAGCTTGATCGTCGCTGCCACCGACAACCGATTCGCAGGCGACGCCGGAATCACCGCCTTCGCTTTGGAGAACGAATACACCTTCGTTCCAATCGTCACCTTGCCACTCGCAATACCCGTCGAAGCCACCGTCATGTCAAATCGCCCACCCAAAGCACCATTACCCCCGGTCACGATGCCCTCCAAAAGCGCACTCCGCCCAATCGGCCCCGCAAACACCCCCAACGCCCCGGTCGGCAACGGATTGATCAAAATCCGCGTCCTCAAGACCGCCGACCCAAACGCATTCCTCGCCGTCACACTCACCGCATACGGCGTCGACTTGATCGCCGCCGGCGTCCCCGTGATCTCACCCGTCGTCGGATTGATCACCAATCCCGTCGGTTGCCCCGTCATGCTGAAACTCGTCGCCGAACGGAAAACCGGCGGCACCGCTCCCGGCAAATCCGCCTTCACATTCAAATCAAACGCATACGGCACCCCAATCTGCCCCGCTGGCAGATCCGGCAAAAGATCCCACTCCGGCTTCGACGTCGCCGGGCCCGAAGTTGGCAAACTCAAAACCGCCACCGCACTCGTTGTGGATCCACTTCCGTTCGTCACGATCACTCGATAATTCCCAAACGTCGTCGTCCCGGCGACCACTTGCAGCGTCGATCCAATCTCTCCTGAAATCGGACTCTCGTTCCTCTCCCACACATACGAAAACGGACCAGGTCCTGCTACCGTCACCGAAAAGGTCACCGTCGTTCCAGCCGAAACGCTCGCACTTTGCGGCGGCACCGTAATGACCGGGAACCCGCCCACCACCAGCAAAGCCCCATCACTGGTCGCACTCCCAGCCGTGTTCGAAACCACCACGGAATACTCTGCCGCCTGGGCCTGCGCCACATTCGTGAAGCTCAATGAGCTTTCATTCGCCGCGCCAAAGGGCTGCCCGTTTCGCCGCCACACATAATTAAGCGGTCCAGTGCCCGCAGCAACCACGCTGAACGTCACATTATCTCCCACCGCCGCGTCTTTCGATTGTGGCCCAACCACAATCGTCGGCGCCCCGTTTGCCCGTGCAATCACCAGCGCCCCTGTCGTCGCAAAGAAACTCGTGTCCCAAGACAACCCTCCCGATAACACCGGCAAGTCGAACACCACCCCGGTGAAATCCGCCGTCATGTCATTCGCCCACCCCAGCACCTTAAACACATCTCCCGCCGCAGGCACATAATCGGATACCAATTTCACACTCACCGTCCCCGCAAAAGTCACCGTTCCACCGCCCGCCGTCGGACTCGCCAACTCCAACGCGTCAAACTCGGTGCCGCGCGCCTTCCCACCAATGTCAATCTTCAACACCGAGCCACTCTCTGCGATAAGGCCGCTGTAAGCCGTCACCAAACGAGTCGTCCCATCCGTTCCCAACACCAGCTCAGTGCCTGCACCCAGGTCCAATCCGGTCGCCCCCACCACACCCCCATTGCCCAAGGCCTCCGTATTCAGCACCAAACTCACCGTTCCACGCACCTTCACAGGTTTGTTCAACCCCGCTTTGGTTCCCGCAAACGTCACCGCTCCGCTGCCTTCCAATCGCAGCGCATCGATGGACGCTGCGGCACCAGCCACCACAATGTCCCCGCCAAACGTCACCGCGCCCGTCGTCCGCAACACAATATCCCCAAGCGTTCCCGCTCCAGCAAACAAGGCCGACTCCCCGGCAATCTCAATCGCGCCTGCAGACGCCGTCAGCACCGCCTCACTGCCCTCACGTCCCCCGATCGAAAACCCGACCGGTATCGCATCCACCCCCGTCATCGCGGCTGTCGCTTTCAATTCGCCATAGTTGAAAAACCCTTGCGTGATCCCCAGCGCGTCTTTGCTGCCAAACTCAATCACCCCGCCGTTCGTCGCCGGCAACCCTTGCAGACCCAGCGCTACCTTGTTCAAGTCCGGATTCGCCGTTGGCAGCACCAGCGTACCCGCCCCCGTTTTGATGAACCTGTTGGTTCCACCCCCACCCAGCTTCACTCCACCATTCAACCGAACCGTCGCCCCCGTTTCGACAAAAAGCGTCGGGGTCGACGCCACAAAATCCACCACGTTCCCCACCAGCGTGGATCCCGTCGTGTGCAGCGCGCTGAACCCGGTCAGATCCAACTCATTGCCGGTGATCTCAGTCGCCTGCGCCACTTTGAGCGGCCCCAACTGCAACGTGCTTCCCGTGAAACCCACGCCACCTCCGCCCGTCAGCGTCAACCCCGTCGGCATCGTAACACTCCCAGCCACCGTCAAAATCGTTCCCGTCGTCGGACTGAGCGTCCCCTCCCCAGTGATCGCTCTTGTCGCAGGCAAGGTCAGTGTCGCCGTGGTCGCCAAGGTCCCGCTCAAACTGATCCCGTTGCTCACTGCTCCCAACGCGGTATCCGCCCCAATCTCGATGCTTCCCGCTCCGATCGAGACCGGACCCGTAAAGGTATTGACCCCCGTCAAAGACAACGTCCCGGCACCCAGCTTGCGCAGCCCTGCAGCACCTTGAATCTCCGAACCAATCACCGACTTGCCAGCCACCACCCTCACCCGCGGCGACGTCCCGGTCAGCTCAATCACTCCCCCGGACAGTGTCACCTGTCCCTCCTCAATCGTAAGCGCCCGAGTGCTCTGCGTTCCAGACACCGTCACCGTGTAATCCCCAATCGCATCCGAACCCGCCGCAAACGTCGCTCCCTCACCCGAAATCCAACCCGCAGTCAATGCGTCTCCCAAAGCGGACGCCCCCCAATACGAATCCGTTCCCCACGCCCCTGTCGGCGTCGGTCCTCCCGCTCCAGCCACCGCTCCATCCGCATCCCAGAACAACCCGGGATTGATCGGTTGGTAGGTCATCGAAAAATCATCAATCCCAAACGTGTCCCGGCTCCCGCCTCCAGTCGAACCCGAAAGCGCCACCACCCGGAACCAAGCCTGCGCCTTGTCCTCAATCGAACTCAAGTCAGACTCCGTCAACGTCACCGTCGTCGCACCAAACACCCCTGGGTCCGTGAACACCGCCACCGTCTCCCACGCCGCTGGCTCCGCCCCACTGCCCACCTGCAAACTCCACGTTGTCGACCGCGTCTGCACACTCAACATCTGCAAACTCAAACTCAATCCCGTCAGGGTCTTGCCCGTAGTGCTGAACGTGAACGCAAACGCCGCTCCCGGATCCCCAAAGGCCCCTGTTTGCCGGATCGCCGGTGCCCGGTTCGTGCTCGCCAACTGCGCAGCTGCATTCGATGTGGAAATCAGCCCTGTCGCCGCAGCCGAATTCCGAAACGCTCCCGCCGATGTCACCCACTCGACCGCCGTGGCTCCAAACGTCCCCAAACCGCCCACCGCTGTTGCCGTCGCCCCCGTCCTCACCGACCACCCCGCTGGCAATCCCGCCGCAATCCCGTCAAAATTCTGCGCATACGTCGTGCCCGGCGGCAACTCAAACGGATCATTCGGTGACTGCACATTCAGCAGCACCGCCGCGCTCGTCGCCGTGTTCCCCACCCCCGGCCCCGTCACCACCACCCGGTAACTCCCCTCATTCACCTCCTGCGCATCCGTGATCGTCAGCGTCGCACTGTCAGGCGCCCCCAAACTCACGCTACCCTTCTGCCAGTCATAACTCAATGGCCCATCCCCCGCCGCCACCACCGTGAAGGTCGCCGTCGCCCCCGCCACCACCGACTGTGCCACCGGCGGTGTCGTGATGCTCACCGGCACCCGCGTCGTAAAGCTGAACACTTTGTCCGCATCCATCCCCGCATCCACCGCATCCTTCACCTTCGTCTTGTCCACCGTCACCGTATACTGCGTCCCCGCCGCCAAGGGCGCTGTCGGCGTCAGCACAAAACTCGTCGCCAACCCAGGCCCGCCAAAGTCCGGCACCATCGTGAACGGCACCACAGGACTGATGCTCACCGCCCCCGCCTCCAACTGCACCGCCTTGCTAAAATTCAAAGTGATCGTGCTGTCCACCGCCACCCCCGTCGCCGCCGCCGCAGGCACCGTGCTCGTCACCACCGGGAAATCCGTGTACGTCACCACCGCATCATTGCTGTCCGCAAACTGTGCCCCCGGATTCGTCGCCCGCACAAAATACGACACCACCCCCACCGTCGGCCGCTGAACCACCAACGTCGATTCCGTCTTCCCCGTCAAAAGCGTCGCCCCAGCAAAGTTCGCCGACGTCCCCTCATACCACTGCAACGTCACCGGTGCCGTTCCCGCCGTCACATTCGCCGTCAACGTCACATCCGTGCTGATCGGTGACGTCACCGCCGTTGGTGTCACATTCACCACCGGCGCCACCAAAGCCTCCGTCATGAACCGCACCGGAATCGTCGCCGTCGTCGCCCCCAGCGGAGCCGCCGTCGCCGAAGTGATCTCAGCCGCCACCAACGTCGCCGTAATCGTTTTCCCGTAAGGCAGCGGACTGCTCGGCGTCAACGTCACCGACGCCGCCGCCGTCGTCACCGGCAATCCCGTGAACGGAATGACATTGCTGTCCTGATCCACCATTGTCACCGCCGTCGCCGACAACAAAGCCGGAGCCGAAAAATTCAAAACCACCCCACTGCTCACTGGCACGTTCGTCGCCAAATGCGCTGGTGTACTCCCCGTGAATTGGAACGGCGGGTTCCCCGTCACCCGCACATTGTCAAACCGCCAAGTCCCGCCAGTTCCGTAGCTGCTCGCAGGTGCTGCGGCAACGTACCCCGTGCCCAGCGGATCAAAGGCTGCCAAGATTCGAACTCCAAAATTCGGGTTGTTGGCTACCCCGGGAGTGCTTGAAAAATCCAACACGTTGTTATTCGTCCAAACGCTCCCAACCGTCGTCAAAGTCTGCACCGGCCCGAAATCCAACCATGTCGTCCCATCGGTTGTGTATTGAATCTGTGCGTGTCTAGGAGCCGTGTTGCTATGGCGAATGTCATAAACAACCTGCACGCCAGTCGCTCCCACTGTGCTCACATTGAATTGGGCTCCCCGCGTGGCGCTATCGGCACCCTGCGCTGGAAAAGTCGTCACCGTCCACCCCAAGTTGTTCACCGCCTCCGTGTCCGAGCTCCCCGCCCCGCTCGCTGACGATCCCGTCGCCCCGCCAACGAGCGCCGCCGTGCCCGTCCCAATACTAGGTGTCGGCGTGCTCGTTCCCCCAGGAATCGTCGCCCCATTAAACAACCACTGCGCTAAAGCCGCGCCACTGCCACCCCCGTTGATCCGCCCCGTCAACCCGGTCACTGGTCCCAGGAAATAGTTCCCCGCATCCGCTCCCGCCAAGGTGTCCGGCACCGTCACCCCAATCGGATCCCCTGGACCCGCATTCAAAAACGCCCCCACCCCGGGGAACGTCACCACGTCTGGACTGATGACTCCCGTCAACGTCCCCGTCACCGTCGCCACCACGCCCCCGTTAAACGCCCGCGTCGTCACCGCCGCATCCGTCAGCGTCAACTCCTTCTTCTGAATGTTCGCCGTCAGCGTCGGCTGCGTCAGCGAGTAATTCCCCGCCTTTGCCCCACTCAAAACAAACCCCGTCACCGTCACCGTCAACCCCGTCCCCTGACCCACCTGCCCAAACGCCGCCGTCGCCGCCGTTCCATCCAGCGTCACATCCGCCTCATCCCCCACAATCACCCCGCTCAAAGCTGGCGTCCCCGTAAACGTCGCGAACAGCGTCCGATCATAAAACTTATTCTCCCCGGCCAGCCCCGTGATCGTCAAAGCCTTCTTGCTCACCGATCCCTCAGGCACCGCCAAAGTCTGTGTCGTCGCTCCCGTGCTCGTCGCACTCACATTCCCCGTCGCCACCGGCCCAAACGGATTGTTCCCCTTCATCCGCAGGAAAAGCGTCGTCAACGCCACATTCCCACCCGTCTGCGTCAAGGTCACCGATGCCCCATAAGTTCCCGCCGCCGCATCTGACACCTCAAAACCCGTCGGCGCACTCACCAACACGTCCGCTGTCAACGCTCCCCCGGACACCGTAAACGACTGCGCCGCCGACGCCGTCCCATACTCCGCCGTCATCGCCGTGAAAACCCCGCTCAAGGTGATCGAAGGATCCGCTGTCACCGTCAAATCCGCCGCCGTGTAAGTGATCGCATAATTCGACGCCGTAAACGTCCCCCCAGTCGCTGCACTCGGCACCACCGACCCCGCATAAACCTGCGCCAAATCCGCCGCCAATCGTCCCGCCCCGTAAGTGATCGTCACCGTCCCCACCAACTCTCCGTTCACGAGCCCCGTCGGCACAAACGCCGTTGAACCCGAATTCACCTCCGCGAGTTCCGCCCCGAGCGGCTTGCTCACCGCATTTGCCGCAATCGTCAACCCCGTAGCCGCCACCGAACTCCCGGTCGCGGGCGTCGTCAAATTCACCGCCACCGCCCCCGTGCTCGCCAAAGCAATCACCGCACTGTCATACACGCCCAACACCGGTGCATTCGCCTTCAACCGAACACTCAAAGTCGCCCCCGTCACCACCCCACTCGTTGGCGCAAAACTCGCCGTCGGCCCCCAAGTCGTCCCATCATTCGCCACCTCAAACCCCGCCGGCGCCGTCGCCACAATCGGAGCCGTCAAATCCGTCCCCGAAACCGAAAACGTCTGCACCGCCGAAGCCACGCCGTACGTCGTCGTAAACGTTGCAGTTGCACCAGCTATCGGACTTGTGATCACCGGCGTTGCTGTCGGCAGCGAAGTCACCACCAAGTTATCGATGCTAATCTTTGGACGACTCCCCGCAGCACCACCCGTTCCGTTGTGATAATAGAAGCGAAGCCGAGCCGTTGAAGACCCGTTAAACGCAGGGGGGAGCACAATCGAAGTTATACTACCACTCCCTGCTACATTGTTCGTGGCCACAAACGGTAGATTCGTCCCGGTCAATTCAGTAAAAGTCGTTCCGTTCGTTGTGGCATACACTCGCAAACTTCCCACTCGATCTCCGGTCGAGTTAAACACGGTTGCCGCATCAAATGACAACGTCCCTGCATTTCTACCTGTGAAATCGAGAAAAAGATCAATTGCCGCCGAAGATGTATTGTTCGTAGTCCCAGTGCTCAGAAGTTGGATGTTCTCAAGCGGTGAAATACTTCGCTGCACCCCCCCGCTACTTCCTGTCACAAACGTCGCCGTTGCCGCAGAAATTCGAACGCCATCTGGAATCGTTCCTGTCGCATTAACTGCCACTGCCCCCCACTCAGTTGAACTAGGCCCATTGAAGGCATTGGGCCAATTAGTCGTATTCGCAATGTCCGCGAAATCTTCCGAATAGTTTCCTCCAGACATCACATACGGAGTCTGCCCCCTCGCCTCCCCTCCCACCATCGCCACACACGCAGCCAATACACAAAAACACGATTTCAAGAGACGATTCAGATTCATAACAGGTTGGGTCAGACAGGCTTGAGTTAGCATTGTTCACGCCACTTTGAGATTTCAGAAAAAAAATTACGCTCCCGGGTAGATTCCACAGCTCAATAGAAGCGCTCCATCCCCCATCAAATAAGGATCGCACGCCCTAATCACCACCCTCCCCATGCCCCGAAATTCGCTCTCCCACAAACCCAACACAGTGTCGTTTCAGTCACATGAATTATGACTAATTCAATCAACATCAAAATCACATAGTCCTAACATCGCCCTAGCCTGACCTATTCATGAAAGTCGTCGCGAGACGCAGCGAAAGCCCGGATTGGCCAGGCGGGCGCCGTTTTGAAAGACGGAGTGTATCGGTGGATACTCGACGACTTTCAAAACAAGCCCATCGCCGCCAATGCGGGCTTGCAGCCAGCGCCTTGCCGCGTCAGCGGCGTCTGAAAGCGCAGCCACACCGCACAGCCTGAGGAACGAAGGCAATTCGCAGTAGAGTTTCATGAATAGGTCAGGCTAGGCCTTCATCGATCCTCTAACACCACCGCACTGCCACCCGCCGCAAACTCCACCGCCTTCAACTTCCCCTCAGGATCCTGAAAAAACACCACCCATCTCGCCCGTGGCTCTTCCATGTTCAAAACCAACAACTCCCTCTTTTCACCCTCCCCTTTTGGAGCCTCCAGACTCGCATCCGCATCAAAGGTCCCCTCATCTTTCACACTGATGAATCCTCCCTCAGTCTCGGTCGTCACCTCGACCGGCTTCAACCGCCTGAGTGTGCAAACCTCGGTCCCAATCTTCACTGAAATGTCCCGCGTCAAAGTCGCATTGATCGCCACCACTCGCCGCTCCCCACCATTCGCCTGATTCCCCTTCGCCGCTTCTTCCTTGCAGTCCACCAGCAGCACACCCGCCGCCAACCGCTCCGGCCGCCCGGGTCGACTCGGCTCCGCCAACTCCGGATGCAACAAAATCGCCTTCAAATCCCCGGCCTCCAACTTCAATGGCAGTTCCACCTTCCCCCACGGTTGATGCTCCGCCTCAAGCTTGACCGCTCCCTCCGGAAAATGCACCCACCCCGTCACCGCCCCCTCGGCAAACCCCGCAGGATTCGCATCCTCTCCATTAATCACCAAAAAAGCCCTCCCCTTCTCTCCAAGTGCGTTCACAAACAACACCCCAGGCTCACTCGTCTCCGCTCCCCGCAAAACCGGCACACTCAGCAAAGCCAGCGCAAAACCCAAACCATGAATTCGTGCATTCATAGCCTTAGTCCACCATGTTGTGGAACCACACATTCCTTAGCACCCCTTTCTGATCCGTGAAGAAGAACAGCACATGACCAGTGGGCTCGACGCAGTTAACAGTCGTAAGCATCTTCTCACCTAACTTAACCTCTACAAATTCCCCATTTCCTCGACTCAACGGCGCGACGACTGGCTTTAGCTTCTCCGCTACGATTGACACCCCCCCCACCATGAAGTTGAGCAGTTCCGCAGGTGACGATTGCACCAACGTGATGGTCGCTGGCTGCCCCTTGCGATGTTTTTTGGAAGCCACGACTTGATGCCCCAACGTGATTTCTGTAGGTTCTCCCTCCTTTTTCGACTCCTTAGTGATAGGCAGTGCTACCACTGCGGTCACTTCCCCACCCTTGATCTCCACCGGCACCTTCAGCTTGCCCAGCCCGTCATGCTGCAACTCCACCTGACAAATCTTCGCCTGAAACCCCACCGCACCCGTTGCGTACCCGTCCGCATAACCTTCCGGATTGATGTCCTCCCCATCCAACTTCACAAACAACTTCCCGGGCAATCCCGTCGCATTCACAAACCGCAAATAAGCCAACCCTCCTACCCCCTCCTGCCCCCTCAGGGCCACAGGACCCAAGACCATCCACCCCAGACACCACGTGAAAGCCAGCTTAAAGAGTGCGCGCATAAAGAATCTCCGTTTGTTGTCTGATCAAATTTCCATCCGCATCCCGAATCGGACGCACAAACACATGATACACCCGCGATCTCGTCGCCAGCACCTTCGTCGTCTCACTCCGAGTCTTAACCACCGCCTGCCCTGTCACCACCACCCGAAAATGCCGACTCCTCACCGTCGCATTGTTAAAAATTCGCGCAAAAGCCTCCTCCGCCGCCGCATCATTCCACTCCGGCTCAACACTCGTCTCATTCGCCCTTCTGCTCGCCCCCAAAATCGGCTGCCCGTCAGTGTAAACCATCCCCTTCTGCTGCAGGTCCACTTGCCTCACCCGCTGATACGGACGCTGCGCCAAATCCGCAGATGTCGGCAACCTCAATTTCTCCGGCAACTCAGCCGGCGAAAGATAAGGCCGGTTCCGAATGATCAATTCCGCGACCAAATCCCCCACCCCGCCATCAGTCTCCGTCATCTGCACAAAGGGCCGGCTTGTTGGCGGCTGCAGCGCTACCGGAGACGTCAATGTCGGATCCGCCGCAGCCGAATCCAATTTCAACCTCGGGTCCGTCACCAACCGCCCTGACACCAACGCTCTCAAAGTGTCAAAAGTCGCCGTGTTCAAATTCACATGCCCGTCGATCCTCACCAAATCACCCGTCCGCTTCAATGGATCTGCCGACCTCGGAACGCCCACATGAAACAGATCCAGCAGCGCCGTTGCACATCGACTCCGGTTCACAGGCGCTCCCGTCGCAGGAGGAACGTTATAGTCAGGTCGAAACCGTGAATGCTCCGGCCTCCCAATTCGTAGCGTGTTGCCGCCACAAAACTTATCTGACGCTCTCACAACCGCATTCGAACCAAGCTTGACGTTAGCAAAATCTCCATATCTCGGGGCGTTAAACTCGTCCCCACCATTCGGATCCCACATGATCGGGTCAAACACATGACCCAATTCGGTCACGCTGCTCAGCCGCCCCCGATTCGAAATCACCTGCACATAGTTCTGCCTCTCCCGCATTCCGTCCGTATTCGAAGCTGGAAGCGCCGCATGGATATTCGGCCTAAAAATAGGATCTCCAGGATTCTGCGAGAAGGATGTGACTGGCCTGATCGCAGTATTGCCATTGTGCCCACCATCAGGCCATAACTTAATTCTAGCTTCTCGATGAAACGGATCTCCTTTAATGTTGAACCGAAGACTTCGTGCCCAAGGCGTCGTTCCTCCCACTTTGTCATTTAAGTCGAGATAAGTCACCACATCTTGTGTGTATTTGATGAAGAAGGCAGCACGGGGATCGCCAAGATTGTTCGCAAAGTTTTGGTTTCGATTGGAATACGACATCCCAGGAATCGTGCAGTTAAAAATTTGAGGCCGATCCGCCCTCAACTGCCGCTCGGGTCCACCCCGTCTTTCGACCGGAGTCAACGGCTGGTCCACCAATGCAAAATCGCTACTGCCTGTTGGCCGAAAAGCCAAGCGGTATCGGCTACGCATGTCGCTTTGCAAAAAGTCTTGCCCACTTAGATCAATTTCTTGGATCGAACCTACTCCGGTCTTCAACTCCATCTTTACAGGTGGAAAAGAAATCACACGTATCTCATTCGGCTCCATGGGTCTTTGAGACGGGACCGGACCTGATTCAACCGGCATTTGCATAACCGGAGCCCCGGGATTGTTGATTTCTACGGGTTTGTGCCAAGCACCAGGAAGTTTATTCATCCCTGCCCCGTACATCTCGCTCCGCAGTTCCGCATTTGGGGGATTAGTTGCACTCTCTGCAAGCTTTTCCACGTACAACGGATTTTGAAATCCGACCTTAATCGCTAAATCGCTCTCGAATGCTGCCGAAACCTCTCCCGAAATCTTCTGGTTCGTCATATTCCACAACTCCACATACTGAGTCACCGAAAACACGACAGGACGTTCACCCACTGGAGACTCCCATCTATACCTGACCCATTGTTCCGAAACAAAAGGATAACTATCCACTCCTCGGTAACTGGGATAACTGGGGCCATGTCCCAATTTTGGAAGTGGTTCTGCTTTGGCATTCAAATCAAAAGGATTACCATCCATACTTGGATAAGAGTCATTGTCTGCATAATCGATGATTCCAGCTGCCAAACAACGGAGGTAGGCGCGGGCGCGCTCTTTCACATCCGTGCTATTCATAGGAAGCGGATACCCCCCCATTCGCTCCGTCCCAAACACATCCAAGAAAGTCTGAATGTGCTGGGCAATCGCATTGATCGCCTCCGTCGCTTTCGCTCTCCTCGCCGTTCCCTGCAACGCATCAATCTCCTCCAACCACTTGTTGAGATTCATCTTCCTCAACCCTGGGACCCAATTCTCTTGAAACGCCGGATCAGGCGGTATCAGCGCCAATTCCTCATACGGCACCAACTGGTGCATCGTGTTCTCCTCCAGCGACCGAAACACTGGGTCCTGCAAGCTCCCCACCATCGTCCCACTTGCCGAGTTTGATGGAAACCGATTTGAAAACAGCGCCTCATCAGAAAATCCCGCCCACCCCGTCTCGCTGTCAGGCTGCATCAAAGACTCCCGCCACGCCCCCGGCGTCAGATGCATCGCTCTCAATGACAGCAATTGTCGATGCATCGAAAGACGCCCCGAGTTCAATGACCCATCTGTGGCAAGCGGATCACGATTCGACTGCAACAGCGTGAACAAACTCGTCTGGTTCAACAGCGGACGCGAGTCATTCGCCAGGTTCAATCCGGGCACAGAATGCACCGTTTCCGTCTGCCCATTGCTCAACACTCTAAAAAAAGGCTTCTCCCTCACCGGCAAGGGCGCTGCGGAAGAGGCAACCGTCGCGTCCACATCCCCTGCCGTCCCCAGGTTCAACCGCCCCTGCAAATCATCGATCACAAAACAAAATCGCCCCTTCACCACATCCTCCTCCTTGCCCTCCCCCGGCGGGAGACCAAACTCCACCCAATAACAGGGCGCACTCCGCATCCATGGCTCCACCGCCGCCATTTGCTGCGTCACCCGCTTCAGTTCGATCGCTTCCTCCGGCGTGGCAGCCACGTTCTGTCCGGGTTTCGGCACATAAGAACCAAACTGCGGCCCTGCCGTCATCCCAGGCCCCGTCAAACGAACCCCCTTCAAATTCGCCAGCACCGGGTCCGCTTCAAGCGGAGGCCTCCGGTCGGAACCCAAGGCCCCTGACACCAAGGGCGCATACGCCCACAATCCATCCGTCCCCGTGCGTGCCGACATCAGCACCTCCCTGTCCCTTTTCCCCGTCTCCGACCGCAGGCGCCGGTTCGTGTCATTCATCACATCCGCCTCGCTGATCCATGCCGGCGTCGGCACCGACATGATCACTGACGTCTCGTCTTCCAAAACCTCTTTCAACATCGACCCCGCCTGTTCCAATCCCGCTTGCACCGCCAAATCCGCCTGCTCCACTGCATCAAAAGTTCCCGACGTTTGCCTCTCCCGCGAAACCAATCCAAAAAGCCCGACCACCAGAATCGTCACCGCCGCCAATATACTCAGCGTCATCACCAAAGTGAAGCCCTTTGAAGATCTCTGGCTGCAACTGGTATTCATGACATCAAGACCCTCCCGGCAAAGCCGTCCTCATTGCGTAAGTTCGCACATCCACATCGTCCAAATAAACATCCGGTGTCCCCTTCGTAAGCCGGCTCCCCTCAGTTCCCTCACCCCGCCAATCCGCCTCCGTCTCAAGCCACTGACTCGTCTGTGAATTCGTCAACCGAAGGGTCACATCCATCCACCTTGGAGCCTTTGAGGGTAAAACAGGAACCGCAAACCGCTCCAGAAGCAGGTCGTCAAATCCATTAATTTTGAATGTCACCACATCATGCGCAACAACCGAAACGGTTCCTCCACTTCCCGCCACCGGCGCATCCATGATTCGAACCCAATCCTCATCGCTCACCATCGGCTGCTGCGTCGCTAAAGCCGCTCTCAAGCGATTGTGTGTCTCCGCAGGTCCCAGCACACGCCGGATCAATTTCTGGGTCAATTTCGGACTGCTCAAACCACTCGCCGCCGGATCTCGAGACACCACCGTCGCGTACAAGACCAAGCGCAAATCTCCCCTCCCCAAATCCCCTGCCCTCGCCGTGCCCTCACTGCACCTCAAAAAAGCCAGCCTCGAATTCCCTCCAGTTGCAACCCCCGTGTCCAACCAGAATCCCGTCCGATTGTCTGACGCCTGGTCTTGACGCTCTTCCCATGGCACCAATCCTCCCACTCCACCACTCGGTATTCCCCCGTTATTGGCCCTTTCCATTCCAATCGTCACATCCGTCAACCGCCTGACCGAAGGCAAAATGGTAACCATCGCCTGCAGGTCATCCGAAAGAATCCTCATCGCCGCACGCCCTTCCCGCTGTGCCCCCACCGTCCGGCTCTGCTTCGTCCACGAATCAGACGCTGACGTTAGCGCCTGCAGAAGCGCCGTCATCAAAATCGACGCCACCGCCATGCTCACTAACAATTCGACCAAGGTCACCCCACCACACCTGCGGCTGAAGCAAATCCCGCCTCGAACGCTTGCGTTGCTAAGGGCTGACAAGGGTTTCATACCGATGAACTTTCCGTTGTCCCGCGGGCGCTGCCGCAGGCGACTCGATCGTTATCTCCAAATGAAAAACTCCAGGCAAGTTGGGCGAAAGACTAATCTGCGACTTCCCAATAAGCGACGCCCCAACCCTCGAGCTCCCTCCCTGATACTCCCCCTCAAGCCCACCTACCGTGCGACTTGTCTCAAGCGTCTGCATGGCTTCGTCCCACAAAAAGTAACGCGCCAGAGGCAAGGCTGGCAGTGGCGTCGCTTTCATGTCGTACTTCGCCTCAGCCGTCATTCGACGGCTCAGAATCCCCGCGATCGTCTCCGTCTTCGCATCCCGCGCACCTCCCACCCCGCCTGCCAGCAAACCGATCACCGCCAGCAAGGTCGACCCGGTAATCGCAACCGAGAGCATGCATTCAGCCAGACTGAATCCCTTCTGATGGGTTCTGATACGGTAGTTTTTCATGGCAGTATCTTTGAGTTCCCTGTCGTTCGTTCGATTGCCAGCCATCGGCAGTCTCCAGCCTGATGCACCCCACCGCCCCGGGCTTCGGGCGATACTCCACTGAAAGATCCTTCCGCAATCGCAAGCAACACCGGCCGTGCGCGGCTGTCGATCGGCTCCACAATCTCTCCCAAAGGCCCAAAGACCAGCACCGGCAAAGTCACCTCTCGCCCGCCGGATTCCGGGCAAAGGATCATGTGATTCCCCAGCGGTTCCTGCAATAAATTCACTCCGGCATCTTCGCTCGCCGGTCCGGCCATGGTCAAATAGAACGCCTCAGGCAGCACATACCACCCAGTAACAGCCTCGTATCGCGAGCCCACTGGCACCGCCTCACCTGGCGTCGGTATTACCGGCTTTTCTACACAAATCACCGCCGCTCGATAGGCCAAATCATCCCTCCCCACCGCCCCATTCGCAAACGCCAAAACCACCTCACCTTGCCCAGACAGAGCCTTCGCCCGCGCCGAATCCACCATTGCGGCCAACTGCTGGATCGCGGTGTTCCCTCGATTTCCATTCACCGCCCCCGATACCCCGACAGTCACCCCGACTAACAATCCAATGATCGTCACAGACACCAACATCTCCAACAAAGTGAAGCCCTGACGCCTCAATCGCAAACCCTGACGGTCTGGATTGGGAACAATGGAGAGCAAACGTTTTGACATTGATTCAATCGCTGTGTGTTTACGATGTAGTGCATAACACGTGCCATTCGACTCCTCGAATGTGCCAATTTTGACAAAAAGGTCACTCTTCCCCATTCCAAAGACCTTAAACTGAGGATTTAATCGCGATTTTTCAAATCCACCCCTCATCCTCCAATTTCCCTTCCCTCCACTGATCCCCATTTCTAAAATCTCCGTAATACCCTCTTGCTTTTAGCCCAACTCAGCTGAACCTACCCCTCAAGCCAGGAGCACTGGTCAATTTTCAGGCAAGGTAGTCTTCAGTTAAGTCATAGCATTTAGTGTTGATTAACCCCGGTGGTCGGGGGCCAGTTCAGAAAAGCAGACGTCCGGCAAGCCAGATAAGTTATGATCAACACTAAAATGTACGTCGGGAATCTTTCCTTCGACGCGACCGAACTCGACATCCGCGAACTCTTCAGCCAGCACGGCGAAGTCACAGAAGTCGCAGTCATCATGGACCGTGACAGCGGCCGCCCTCGCGGTTTCTGCTTCGTTTCCATGAGCACCCGTGAAGGCATGGAAGCTGCCATCAAAGAACTCGACGGCAAAGACTGGATGGGTCGCCCCCTCGCAGTCAACGAAGCCCGCCCACGTGAAGAACGCCCATCCTTCGGTGGTGGCGGCGGTGGCGGTGGCCGTAGCGGCGGCGGCGGTGGCCGTGGCGGTTACGGTGGTGGTGGCGGCGGTGGTCGTAGCGGCGGTGGCGGCTACGGCGGCGGCGGCGGTGGCCGGGGTCGCAGTGATCGTGGCGGCGGCGGTGGCCGTGGCGGCGATTACGGTGGCGGCGGCGGCGGCAGCTGGTAACCCAAGCGCCGAGCCCTCAAGCTCGATTCATTCGGCGGACCCCTCACAGGGTCCGCCCTTTTTGTATCCCAAAGGACAGCAGATCAAGCTCCCACCTTGACTCACCCGTGGTGCAAGCCGCTGGCTTGCACGTCCTCCAAGGGATGAAAAGCTCTGCGCGCTCAGCGCTCAACCGCACCAAGTGCCTCAAATGTCGGCGTTCGGGCTTGCACCCACCTCAAATCTCCCCAAAAAACTTCTCCCTCACCTCCACAATCGCATCCAGCATCGTCTCCGACTCCGCCCTCATCTTCGCATCCAAGCTCGATGCCCCCCGGTTGTATCGCCGGTAAAGCAGCTTCAGCCGCGCTCCCACCTCAGCCTTCCCCATCTTCGGCTGAATCCCGCAAAGCACCTCCGCCGAAACCTTCTTCTCAGCCTTGGCCACCACTTTCGGACTCTTGCCCGCATCCACCATCTTTTCCCCCTTGGCCACCTTCTCCAGCACACTCCCCTCCGAAATCCGCCGAGCAGGCTTCTCCGGCACGCTTTTCGACGACATGAGCGACCGACTGATCGATTGAAGAACTTTGCGAAACATAATCAAAAAAGGATTTCAGGGACCACTTACTCAATCCTCATCGCCCGCAAATGCTGACTGCGACGCTGAAGCTCTTCCTCAGACAAAACACCCGCCCCGCGATACGTCACCGCCACCTCTTTCACCCGCCCTGACGCCTTGTCCAAAACCCGCGCCTGCACCCTCTGGTTCTCATCGTAACTGAACGTCACCTCCACCTCGCATCCCTTCGGCCGATTCGGCGGCACCTCCAACGTCAGCCTCCCAATCACATCCACAAACCGCGGGTCCTCGTCCTCTCCCTGCGTGATGTCCACCTCAATCACCTTCTCATTGTCCTCCGAAGTCTGATAGACCTGCGACCGCGAACAAGGAATCACCGTGTTCTTCGGAATCACCACCGAATTCGCCACCTTCTCCTCCCCGGTCGCCGCATTGTAAATCATCGCCAGCGTCCCATAGCTCGCATTGCAAACCTCCTGAATCTTCGCCGACGACTTCGCAAACAACGCCGCCCCAAGCGCCACGCACTCGTCCACATTCCCGCAAGACTTCGGCGTCTTGCCAAAGAACTTCTCCAGCACCTTCTTCACCTTGGGAATCCGTGTTGACCCCCCCACCAAAACCACGTGATCCACCTCGGACACCTTCAGCCCCGCCGAATCCAGCGCCTGCTCCACCAGCAAAACCGTCCGCGTCAGCATCTTCCGAATCAACCCCTCAAACCCCTCCCGCGTCAGATCAATCCTCGCCAACCCCGAATTCTGATCGTTCGCCACCGTGTCATTCACCCGCTGCAGCTTCGACAGCATCTTCTTCGCATCTTCCGCCGACTGCAAAATCCGCCGCCGATGACGCTCATCCGTGTAAAGCCCCTGTCCCGTTTGCGCGCGATACTGCTCCTCAAAGGCCGTCACCAGCAAATCATCCAAATTGCCCCCCCCCAAATGCCGCGCCCCCTCGGACGTCAAAATCCGAATGCTCCCGCCCTTCACCTCCAAGATCGTCACATCCAGCGTCCCCCCACCCATGTCAAACACCAGCACCCGCCCCTGCACGTTCTGAGTCTGCGCATAATAAACCGCCGCCGCCGTCGGCTCATTCACCAACCGCTTCACCTTCATCCCCGCCATCTCCGCAGCCGCAATCGTGCTCTTCCGCGCCAGCTCATTGAAATTCGCCGGCACCGTGATCACCACATCCCGAATCTCCCCGATGATCTTCTCACAATCCCGCTTCAGCTTCGAAAGAATCAACGCCGAAATCTCCGCCGGCGTCCACTTCTTGCCGTCGATCTCCAACACGTGATCCGGATCATCCATGTACCGCTTGATCTGAAAAATCGTCCGCTCCGGATCCCCGCCATCGCGCGCCGCACTACCCACCAGTTTGACATCCTCATGCGCGTCAAAATACACCACCGATGGCGTCAAACGCTCCCCATCCGAGTTCGGAACAATCTCCGGAGTGCCATCTCCTTTGAGATAAGCCAGTCCGGAAAGCGTTGTTCCGAGATCAATTCCAACGTGTTGAGCCATGCCCCGCCATCAAACAGGTTGCCAGCTCCAAAGTCAATCCCATAGCGAACCCTTCGCCCTCCCAGGTCGAACACCTCACCCCACCCGCTTCCCCTCATCCAACCGCCCCGCAGCATACGCCTCAAACACCCGCCGAATCTCATCCCGCACCCGCCGAAACACCGCCATCTGCTCCTCCTCCGTCCCCGTCGCATGCGCCGGATCATCAAACCCCCAGTGATGCCGGTTCAACTGCCCCGGAAACATCGGACACGCCTGATCCGCATTGCCACACACCGTGATCACCGTCTCCACCTCCTGATTCAAAAACTCATCCATGTGCTTGCTGGTGTGCCCACTGATATCGATCCCGATCTCCGCCATCGCCTTCACCGCCAGCGGATGCACATAACCCGCCGGCTTCGAACCCGCGCTCGCCACCACATACGCATCATTCAAAGCCGCCCGCAAAAGGCCCTCGGCAAGGTGAGATCGGCAGGAATTGCCCGTGCAAAGAATCAGAATCGTTGGTTGGCTCATAAGATCATCGGTTCAATTGGAAGAACTGGGTCGAGTGGCAAAAAACAACGGCACCGCCAGCACCGCCCCAAGCGTCGTCGCCACCAGATACACCCACAAATGCTGCGTCTGCCCTGACATCAACGCCGGCCCCAGAGACCGCGCCGGATTCATCGACGCCCCGCAAATCGGACCCGCAAACAGCGCCTCCAAGCCCACCACTCCCCCAATCGCAATCGCCGCCGTCACCCCCTTCTCCTTCGCCCCCGTCGACACACTCAACACCGTCATCATCAACATCGCCGTCAAAATCACCTCCAGCCAAAAACTCTGCCCCACAGACCCCGACGGCAGCGTCGCCCCCAGATTCGCCTGCTCAGGAAACAAAACCTTCAACATCCCGCTCGCAGCCAGCGCCCCCAGCACCTGCGCCAGCACATACCCAGGCACCTCCCGCCACCCAAACCGACCCGCCACCGCAAACGCCACCGTCACCGCCGGGTTCAAATGCGCCCCCGACACATCGCCATACGTGTAAATCAAAGCCATCACCACCAACCCGAACGTCAGCGCAATCCCCACATGCGTCACCGCCCCCCCGCTCACACTATTCGCCACAATCGCCCCCGTACCTGCAAACACGAGCGTGAACGTCCCCAAAACTTCAGCCAGTAACTTTTTCATGTCCCAGCCTAGCAACATCCCTCCGGTCCGCAATCACAGCCCTCACCACTCCCTTTCTGAGCCGCGCCTCCACTCGCTCCAAACAATCCCCACCCACCCAAAATCACCCGCCGAATCGCCGCCCCCGTCTCCGGATGCTTCGTTAACGGCAAATCATTCACACCCTGTTCGATCTCATAATGCTCCACCGCATCGCCTTCCCCCATCACAACCGATTCGTAAAGATAGATCATACCAACAAAGAAGAGTGAGGGTTCGTACTCGCCAAGTGCAAAAGCGCCTCCGGCCCCACAGGCTCCTCGGCTTGCCACGGCAGCCAGGCGGTGCGCCTGGCCTGCTTCTCTACCACCTCGCGTAAGTATCGATGTTCGGAAGCTTCGCGGCACTGCAGCAAAGGATCGCATGAGCCGCTGTTGAGCAGGCTTTGATTGATGACCCACGCAAACGGTTCGATGTGGGCTCGGCGCAAGTCTTCCTGCAAAGCCGCCGCTTCGTGCACGGGCGTCGCCTCAGGTAGGGTCACGAGCAGGATTCGAGTGAAGTCAGGATCGCGCAGGCGTTCAAGCAGCTTCAGCACTTCCTCGGGCTGCGTGCTCCGCGCCTGACGCTCCAGTTCGCGCTGATAAGCCTCGCTGGCATCCAGCAACAAAAGCGTGTGCCCAGTCGGAGCGGTATCGAGCACGACAAAACGACCCGTGCCACGACCCACCTCACGCGCAAACGCCCGGAACACCGCAATCTCCTCCGTGCAGGGCGAGCGCAGATCCTCCTCCAGCAACGCACGACCCGCTTCATCCATCGCCGCACCTTGGGCCAGCATGACTTCGCCTTGATAAGCCGCAGTCTCCGCGGCGGGATCAATCTTGCTAAGCGTAAGTCCCTCCACCTTGCCATGCAAAGTCTGCGCCACATGGGCGGCGGGATCGGTCGTGCTCAGATGCACAGAATGGCCTCGCTTTGCCAGCATCACCGCGATGGCCGCCGCGACCGTCGTCTTGCCCACGCCGCCTTTGCCCATGGTCATGATGACACCGTTGCCCTGCCTCTCGATGGTGGCCACCAAGTCTTCAAGACTTTCCATTTCAGGGGGTGTCCAGCCGCTCTCATCCGCTTTCACACACTTGCCTTGCCCATCACCGCTCAGCAGCACACGCAGACCGCCGATGCCAAGGATGTTGATGGGGCGCAGCGGCACGATGAAGCTCGGCATGGATCTGATGAACTCGCCCGCTGCCGCCAAAGCCGACAATCCCCGCTGCTGCATCGCCTGCGCCGTCACATCTTCCGGGCAGTCCGTTTCAAAGGTTCCGTTCACCACGAGACATTGATTGCCCACACCGATGGCTCGCAGTTCTTTGGAGGTGCGCTCCGCCTCACGCAAAGCCGCCCCTTGCGGACGACTCACAAGCACCAGCGTCGTCGCCATGGCATCCGCCAGGGTGTTGACCGTGGCCTCATAAATCACTCGCTGCTTCTCCAAACCCGCCAGCGGTCCAAGACACGACGTCCCGCTCGTGTTGTTATCCAAAAACTGATCCCACGCCTTCGCCAAACTCATCAAGCGCAGCGTGTGCCCCGTCGGCGCCGTGTCAAAAATGACGTGATCATACGCCTTCGCCGCCTCCGGATTCCCAATCAATCCCGAGAACTCATCGAATGCCGCAATCTCCACCGTGCACGACCCCGAAAGCTGCTCCTCCATGCTCCTTAGCGCCGC
>JAIYDW010000017.1 GCA_027487315.1 Verrucomicrobiaceae bacterium
CAACTCGCAAAGATCTCCAAGATGCCAAAAGTCACCGAGTTCATCTACCGCCGCCTCTCCTCGGATGACGCAGGCCGCACCAGCTTGCTCAAACTGGCAGCAGAAACGCCAGATCCCGCTCTGCAGCTCGATCTCCTCAACGCTCTGGTCCAAGCCGCACGAAACGGTCACCAGATCACGAAACCGGATGGCTGGGACGCACTGCGCCAGAAAGTAGTCCAGAGCTTTAGCTCGTCCGGTGCCGACAAGGCCAACGATGCCTATCACGGGCCAAAACCCATGACGGCTCTACTCGAACTCGAAGCCTCCATGGGCATCGAAGCCGCCCTTCAGCACTTCCGTGACCAACTCGCGTCCGCCAACGGAAATCGTGAACACGCCCTCACCGTCCTCCTCCAGGCCAAAGACGCCTCCACAGCCCAAACGCTACTCCAGCTCATCCAAACCAACGCACCCACCCCGCTCCGCCGCAAAGCCATCCAAGCCCTCGCCTCGCTCAAAGACGCCGAAACACCGCGCATCCTCAGCGCCGCGCTCCCCAAGCTCTCCGCAAACGAACTCCCCGACGCCATCAACACCCTCGCCTCCACCAAGGAAGGTTCAAAAGCCCTCCTCCAAGCCGTCGCGTCCAAATCCGTTCCCCCCACCGCCCTCTCCCCCTTCCTCATCCGCCAACTCACCGCCTTCAACGACCCCGACATCAACACCCTCATCAAATCCGCCTGGGGCGATGTCAACGCCCCCAAAGCCGACCTCGCGGAACGCACCCAAAAATACCGCTCCCTCCTCACCCCAGCCGCCTTAGCCAAAGGCGATCTCGCGAAGGGCAAGATGCTCTACACCGCCACCTGCGGCCAATGCCACAAACTCTTCGGCGAAGGCCAAAACGTCGGCCCCGACATCACCGGCTCCAATCGCGCCGACCTAAACTACCTCCTCGAAAACGTCCTCGATCCGAACGCCGTCATCGGCAAAGACTACCAGCTCAATCTCTTCACCATGAAGGACGGCCGCGTCATGAGCGGTGTCATCAAAAACGAAACCCCCGCCGCCGTGAAAATCGCCATGATGGGCGGCGTCGAGTTCACCCTGCCACAGGCCGACATTGCCAAGCGCGAGGTCTCCAAGCTCAGTACCATGCCCGAAGGCCTCTTCGACGCCCTCCAGCCGGAGAGTGTCATCGACCTCGTGAAGTATCTGCAGAGTGGGGCAGCGCTTCAGCCTGCCGGGGGCAACGTCCAGACCAAACCACTCCAAACCATCGAAGGCGCCCTCGAAGGCGAAACCCTCAAAGTACTCGAAATCACCGGCGGAACCGCCAAACGACAAGCCATGGGCGGCTTCGGCTCCGACTGGAGCGGTGCCGCGCAACTCTGGTGGACCCGCGGCAAGCCCGACCAAAAACTCACCCTCGCCCTTCCCGTCAAAGAAGCCGGCCACTACACCCTCTACGGCGCCCTGACCATGGCCCGCGACTACGGCGTCGTCAGCATCACTCTCGATGGCCAGCCCATCGCCTCCACCTTCGATGGCTACAACGGCCCTAAAGTCATTCACACCGGCGAAAAAGACTGGGACACCCACGAACTCACCGCCGGCGATCATCAGCTGACCTTCACCCTCGCCCCCCCGAATCCCGATGCCATCCCCTCAAACATGGTCGGCCTGGACTACGTGCGGCTCGAGAAAAAGTAGCTTCCAGTCGCAACAGATAGAACGAAACACCCATGCGCGATCTCCAAAGCCGCACCGCCATCGTCATCAAAGGCGGCCTCTTCCTCTTCATCGGCCTCTTCGCCTCCACCCTCCTCCTCATCGAAAACTGGAGCTGGCGCACCGCCCTCCTCCTCACCCTCGCCCTATGGGGCTTCTGCCGCGCCTACTACTTCGCCTTCTACGTCATCGAACGCTGGGTCGACCCCACCTACAAATTCAGCGGCCTAGGCTCCTTCCTCACCTGGTGCCTAAAAAACCGCAAATAACCCCACTCTCCTGTTAATCCCCAAAAATCCCGTCAGCCGACCGAAGGGAGACAGCGTGCCAAAGGCAGCCCGAAGGGAAGCGAAGCGCAGCAATCCTGTCAAAAAAAAGCGCCGCCCGCTCTCCCCTCACTTCTTCCCCTTCACCTTCTCCGGCAACCCCTGCCCCGGCTTCAAATCCAAGTTCGCCGCCAGATCCGCCTCCGTCACTTCCACCACCACCCCGCCCGCTGGCACCTCCGCCTTTGCCGTCCAAAGAATCGCATTCAGCAGCAACTTCCGCTGCTCCGGATGCCCCCATCCCTTGTGAAAGTGCCCCCCGGTAAACCCAAACGCCCGGCCCCCACCGTCCCGCTCACTCGCCCACGCCACATGCTGCGGCTCCTTCCGCTCCAGCACCGCCGCCCGCACCTCCGGATTCCCACTGTGATGCCCATCCGGACGCGACAACGTTTCCGCCGATGGCATGTCCGTCAAAATCGGCGTCACCCCGGTCATCCCCTTGCGAAACCGCATGTGATAATACCACTCATCCAAAGTGCCAAAAGGCTTCACCCCCGTGCTCACTGGATGCTCCGGCAACGTCTTAAAATTCGCCTCCCAATGCGGATTCACACTGTAGTGAATCTCAAAACACCCACCCAACCAATCCAGGAATTCCTTGTTGCCATTTTCCAACGTCGGCTCCACCGCATAATGCACACACACCAGCCCGCAACCCCGCCCCATCTCTTTGCCTAACTGCTGCAAATGATCCCCCTGCAGCGCCGGATGATTCCCTTGCCCATCCGCATAAAAAAGAATCGTGTCCGCCTTCCCCAGCACCTCCGCCGCCGGCCACTCGCTATTCAAAAAAGCCGTCACCGACACCGCCTCACCCGCCCCCTGCTCCAAACACTTCTTGAACAAAAGCACCCCCGCATTGTGCTCATGCTGCCCCGGCCCATGGCTCGGCTTACCCGCAATCAGAACAACGTTCTTCTTGTCAGCACCCTGCACAGCAGAGGCCAGCATCACAACAACAGCACAGGCAAAACGAAACAACTTCATGGTCAGTCCATGATTAACAGCCATCCGCCCGCAGTTCTATCGCTCAATCAGTCAATGAACGAGCAAATGTACTCACAAATGCCCTCGCTCACCGTGATATCGAATCCCGACTTCGCCGGCACCTCAAACGCCTCCCCACCCGCATAGCTCGACGTCGCCTCAGCCCCATCCAGTTTCACCACACACCCCCCCGCCACGATCTCCATCAACTCCGCCTTGTCCGTCCCAAAATGATAACTCCCAGGATAAATCAACCCCAGCGTCTTCTTGCTCCCATCACCAAACAAGATGCTGTGGCTCACCACCTTGCCATCAAAATAAACATTGGCCTTGGCAACAGCAGTGACATTCGAGAACTCAGAAGGAATCGCAGACATGGAGAGAGATAAGGGTTAGAAGAGCGCCACCCCTAAATCCTGAACTCATTCAAATCAAGGAGCAGGAAGCACCTGCACCGCATCCAAGTGCACATTCCCCCCAGACCCCTCCGTCCGGAAAATCACCGCCGCCTCTTCACCCGCCTTAAAGCTAAACACCCCCAGGCTATGCGCCCCCTGCGGCGACCCCGCCTGCTTAGTCTGATTCAAAGTAAACCCTTTCTCTCCATCCGCGCTCATCACACTCACCGGCGCCGTCTTCGCCCGGTTCTCATGCGGCTGCCAATACACCCGCACCTCATATTTCCCGCTCTCCTTCACCGCAAACGCAAACCGCGCCGATGCCCCCTTCTTCTGCGTGTAGCTGTAATAGCTGCCCACATACGGCTTCAAGCTCTCTCCCTTCGCCCATTCCCCCGTCAACTCGGCATCCTCATCGTCAATCACGATCCCTTCCAACTTCGCCGGATCAATCGAGTCAGACGCCACCTCCGGCAGCACCTTCGCATTCGCTGGCATGTAGAGCGCCCCTTCCAGCGTGTCCCGCCGCATCGCCCCGGGCTGCTTCATCAAATCCTTCAGCAAATCCAGATACTGCTCATACACCCCGCGCGGCGACGTGTGATGCCGCACACAAATCCATGATGCCTTGCCCACCACCTCGCCAAACATCCCGCAAGTCCGCATCACCCGAGTGCTCCCCAGCGCCCACCGATCCACACTAATGTTCCGACCCGCCATGAACAAATTCGAAATGTCCTTCGAATACAAGCACCGGTAAGGCACCGGATACCCATTCTTCCGGTCCGTGTGCTTCCCAAACTCAGCGCGCGAGATGAACGGATTCTCCGGAAACTTCCCGGCATACTGCTCCTTCGGATAATGCAAATCCTGATCCCAGGTCGTCGGCACACACGCGTCGTCATGAATCTTGCCTTCGACCATTTCTTTCCCCGTCAAAATCATATCCCCCACCAGCCGCCGACTCTCCCGAGGCCCGCCAATGTAAGCCTGCCACTGAAAATCATAGTTCGTGTACTTCTCCGGCAGATTCTTCTTCAATGAAGAAATCGCCCCATACACTGCCCGGAAATTCCAGTCCCGAATCCGCTCCAACCCATTGATCGGATCCTGATCAAAGCCGCTCTCCCAAAACCACTCGCCATGCAGGTAATCTTCCATCTTCTCAACCGGCTTATAACCCAGGTCAAACCCCGCCATGTTCGCCTTGTTCTTCACCCCCACCGGCTCCATCTGCCGCGGCTCAGGAAAGTCCGCCAACTCCAGCGGCAGCGCCCACGGCGTCTCCTTCCAAGGCGTTGGCTTCTCCACCTTCTTCAGCACCCACATGTTGCTCATCCCCATACGCCCCTTCTCCTCCTGCATGAACTCCGCCCCCGCCAGCGCCCCCACACTCCCGTGCCCCGTGCAATCCGTGAAGAACTTGCCCCGGAACCGCGTCTCCGTTCCCGTCATCGTGTTCAATCCCGTCACACTCCGAATCTTCTTCGCATCCTCCTTCTGCATCTCCACCCCGTAAACGTGTGTGTTGAGAAACAGATCAATGTTTGCCTCCGCCCGCACCACCGCTTCCTTCAGTGCATCATTGTACTCCGCAGGATCCGCCGCCGGACTGTTGCTCGCCCGATCCGCAAACTCCTCCACAATCTCGCCCAAATGCGGATACAACCCCCGCCTTGTCCCACCCATTGCCCAAACCTGCACCTCACCCGAACCATTGCCGCCCAGCACCGGCCGATTCTGCAAAAAGGCCACCTTGATCCCCTGCCGCGCCGCCGAAATCGCCGCCCCCAACCCCGAGTAACCGCCACCGACTACCACCAGGTCATACTCCTTCGTCTCCGGTGCCTGCTCAGGCAATCCCAGCGACTCGCGCCTCAGCTTGTTCGTCGCCACAAAATCATCCGGCGGCGTGAACCCAGCCTCTTGTGTCAAATAAATCGCATCCACCCGACCCTCGAACCCCGTCAAATCATGCAGCGCCACCTCCGCGCTCCCCTCTTTCAGTTCCACCGTGCCCCCATCCTCCCAACGCCAATCCTTCCCCGTCGCCCCAAACTCTGGCTTCAACTTCTGCCCGCCCACCGACACCTGAAACCGCCCCGGTGCTCCCGGCGCATCCCACGGCCCCACCCAGTTCTTGCTCCGCACCCAAACCTTGTAACTCCCCGCCGTCTTCACCTTCACCTGCCCGCCCGCATCCTTCACCGGCCGCCCCATCCCATGCGCCAGCAAATAAGGCGATCCCATGATGTCGATGAACTGCGTGTCAATCATCCACCCGCCATGATTGCTCAAAGACTCCGCTTCAAGCCAGACCGATTCAGCCTGCGCAGGAACAAACGAAACACCCGCCACAGCGAGCACTAAACTTGGGATCAGTGTCTTCATAGGAACAAATGCCTCCAACGGTTGGCAGTTGGGGCGCATGAGAGTACGTCGATTCATCACTGGAGCTTCCACTTCTTTCTGTTACCGTAACAAATCATGCCAAATCCCTCCTTGGCCCATATCGCCCAAACCCTCGGCATCTCCAAAATGACCGTCTCCCGCGCGCTTCGCGGCGAACGCCACGTCAACCCCGCCCTCGCCAACCAAATCCAACAAACCGCCCGAGAACTCGGCTATTCACCCGACCCCGAACTCGCCCGCCTCATGACCCACCTGCGCGAATCGCGCTCGAGCAAAACCCGACAAACCCTCGCCTTCATTTGGAGTGATCCCGACCCCGTCCGCTTGCGCACCACCTGGCCGCGACTCGTCTTCTCCGGTGCCTCCCAGCGCGCCTCCGAATTGGGTTACGACCTCGAAAGCTTCGAAGTCACTCCCGATCGCATGACCCCGGCACGCCTCGCCCGAATCCTCGAACATCGCGGCATTCACGGCCTCATCATCGGCCCCCTCCTTAGCCGCAGCCGCAGTCACCTCCGCCTGCCCTGGGAAAAATTCAGCGCCGTCGTCATCGGCCTCGGCCTCACTTCCCCCTCGCTCAATCGCGTCCATCACCACCACTTCAAAGGCATGCACACCGCCCTCAGCCACCTCAAAAAAGCCGGCTACAAACGCATCGCCCACTGCGCCTCCTCCATCCTAGACCAGCGCATGTTCGGTGCCTGGTCCGCCAGCTTCCTCATCCACCATCCCCTCGGCCCCGCCACCGCCGCCAGCCTCCTCCACCTCCCCCGCGAACTCCAGCGCACCGCCTTCCTCAAATGGCTCGCCGCCACCCGGCCCGACGCCATCCTCGACTCCGGCAATAACCTCGCCCCCTGGATCCAATCCCTCCCCCCCGACCTCCGCCCCCACCTCGCCACTCTCAGTTGGAGCCCCGACCACCCCCACATCCCAGGCCTCGATCAACGCCCCGAAACCATTGGCCATTCCGCCCTCGACCTCCTCGCCGCCCAGCTCCACCAAAACGAACGCGGCATCCCCTCATACGCCAAAACCCTCATGATTGAAGGCCTTTGGCGTCCAGCCTCCTAACACAAAATTCGTAACCCTTCGCAAGCTTTTCCGAACTCTCTCATGCAGTCCAAACATCTCCAAATCGCCCCCTAAAAAAGCCTCACCCCAAATCTCATCATGCCTTACCCCATCAATCCCTCACCAGAAGATCTAAACGACCAACTTGCCACCACTGAAATCTTCGACGCCTTCAACAAAAAGGCAAAAACCGGTATCGCCCTCATCAAAAAAACATGCGGTGACCTGGGGCTCGATGAAACCCAACAGCGCACCCAAATCGCCGCCTTCCTCCTCGCACACCAGTCAAACCTCAACGGCGCTGAAGTCTTCGACTACATCTCCTCAAACGAACCGGAAAACGCAGAGGTCCTCAGATCATTCGCCACCCAGTTTGGCGGCCAAATGGCAGGTCAAGAATTCGTGCCCGCCCTCAGAGGCTTCGTCCAAGCCCTGCCACTGGCTGGCGGAGAAGCCCAGAAGATTGACCGCTACGTCAAAGCCTTCGCCGAAGAGTACGCTCGCCGCAACCCGACCAAGCTAGCCAACTCCGACGCCGCCTACACCATGGCATTCTCCACGATCATGTTGAACACGGATGCCCACAGCATCGGCGTCAGAGACAAAATGACGTTCCAACAGTTCATCAACAACAACAAAGGGATGAACAACAATGGCGACTTCGAACAAAGTTTCCTGAAGTCCATCTACGACGACATCAAGCAGAACGAACTGAAACTCAAACCCCGCGAAGTCGAATCCAGCTACACCCTCGCCCCGGCAAGCCTCTCAAACGATGCTCTCTTCTCGAACATCACCAAAGAACTCGGGAAGAAAACACCCAACCTCAAAGCAGCCCTCGGTGTCGACGGAGCCCAGGCGACCATCAGCAACAAAAAACCCTGGTATGGCTTCCTGACCGGTTACAAATCAACGGTCACCATCACCAAAGACGGCAACCAGGTCACTCTCGAAGTCTCCAAACCCGGCCTCTTCTCCAAAAACAAACAACCCTCCGCCGTCCTCAAACCTACCCCCGGCGAGGGTGGCGCCATCTCCCAGGGCAGCATCGATCTCGCTGGCCAAGTGGTTGCCAAATTCGAAGCCCCGTATGTCGCCAAATCGCCCTACCCCTACCAGCAAAAAAACATGGAGCGCGCCGCCGATTCCGAAAACTTGAAAGCTGAGCCCATCAGCAAGGCCTTCGAAAAGTATGCCGAAAAGTCCGGCCACAGCGCCGAACTCAGCTTCCTGAAAGAAGTCGAGTCACTCAAGGAAGGCATCAAGAACGGCAAACCCGTCAGCGAACTGCAAGTCCAAGCCTACGGCATCCAGCAGCGCTACCTCGTCCCCAGCGCTGATTTCCCAGTCCGCGTTGACCACCAAGTCGCCGAGAAGATCGACGGAAAACTCCAGGAAATCCTCGATCTGGACGAGAAGGGCATGAGCACCCTCTTCGACGATGCCGCAACCGAGGTGAAGGAAAAACTCCAAACCGGCCCCATGCAGAAATTCAAGCAAACTGGCGAATTCCAACAGCAGAAAAAGAGCGTCTCAGAAGCAACCCACCTGGAGAAGAAACTCCCCGGCAAGGAGACCTCTCAAAAACAAAGCGTCAAACAGTCGCTGTAGCAAACACAGGACTCTCGTTCTCCTGGGTGGGGTGCCCATTCTCCTAGGAAGTGGTGGACAAACCCCCTCGGCTGGGGCACCCTTCAGTCGGTTTTTGGCTCCTCAGCCGCTTCGATTTCAATGCTCAAATGATGGTCCATTCCCCCTTCCTCCTGCTCGCACGCCTCGCCTGCGCCGCTCTCCTCCTCTCCTCCGTCTCCTGCACCCTCCCCAGTGGCGGCGGCGCTCCCGGATCCACTCAATACCTCGAGGCCTTCAATCCTCAAAGTCTCCCCACCTCCGACTCCTTCATGACCGATAACGTCTCCCACTGGGACGGCGAAGGCATGTCAGGCTCACCCAGCGTCGTCATCGACCTCAGTGACCAAAAAGCCTATTTCTACAAAGGCGGCAAACTCGCCGGTGTCTCCGCCCTCTCCACGGGCGACGCCACCCATCGCACGCCCACCGGCAACTTCAAAATCTCTGAGAAAGACAAGTGGCACAAATCCAACCTCTACGGCGACTACGTGGACGGCGCTGGAAACGTGGTCAAAAAAGACATCGACGTCACAAAAGACCCCATGCCTCCAGGCACCCGCTTCGAAGGCTCCAAAATGACCCACTTCATGCGCTTCAATGGCGGCATCGGCATGCACGAAGGCTTCCTCCCAGGTTACCCCGCCTCCCACGGCTGTGTCCGCATGCCCGGCCACATGGCTGAAATCTACTTCGCCAACGTCACCCCCGGCACTCCCGTCACCGTCCGCCCCTGATCCCCATCAGCCGACCCATGTCAGACTCGCTCCCCGAAGAAATCGACGTCGAGTCCGCCGCCCACCTCCTCCCACCCGGCACCACCCGCTGGATCGACTGTCGCGAAATCGACGAATGGCACATCTGCCACATCGCCGGTGCCGAACTCCTCCCCCTCTCCAACTTCGCCGAAGAAGCCAACCGCAAACTCGCCGATCCCACCCAACCCCTCATCGTTTACTGCCATCACGGCGTCCGCTCCCTCAACGCCACCCACTGGCTGCGCGCCCACGGCTACACCCACGTCCAAAGCCTGCGCGGCGGCATCGACCACTGGGCCAACACCCTCGACCCGGAAATGCAGCGCTACTAACGTCGCAACCTTGACGGACCACCCCGCGCGCTATCTGATCACCCCATGGCCTGGCGCGCACGCTCTCACTTCCTCACGCGAAATCCCGCGTTCCTGCTCAAGACCTCCCTCATCATCCTCGCCATCGGCCTGGGCCTCGCCCTCCTCATCGTCGCCGCCTCCCCCAAACCCGCCGCCAACACTACCAGCGACCTCATCGAACGCCTCATCCACCCCGGTCGCGAACACCTCCGCGACGGCCTCCAGGAACTGCAAAACAGCCCCAACCCGGAACCACGCAAACTCGCCCGCTGGCTCCGCCGCGCCTGCATTCTCGAGTCCACCTCGCCCTCAAAAACAGAGTCCGCCCCACCCGCCGAACTCACCCTCAGCGGCCATCCCATCGCCCCTCTCCTCGACCGCCACACCCCTGACCCCATCACCCGCTCCCTCTTCGAAGACTACATCAACAGCTCCCTCCGCACCGACCCCGAAGCCGCCACCCAAGCCCAAACCCGCCTCCAAACCGCCGCCGACCAACCCAACCCACCCGCCCTCGCCAACCAACTCCTCGCCCAACTCCTCGTTAACGACGAACGCCCCGACCTCGCCCTCAGCGCCTTCATCATCGAAGGCCTCCGCTTCCCCGACGCCGCCCCCGCCCGCTCCGAAGCCCTCCATTGGGCCGTCCACTTGAAGAACATTCCCCGGCTTAAAGAAATGCTCGCCAGCCCAGGCTGGATCAACGACTCCGACCCATCCCTTGTCTACCACGCCGCCGGCCTCACCGGCAATGTCTGGCTCCAGTGGCGCATGCTCGTCCAGCTCCGCCTCAAAGATCTCCCCATCGCAAAACTCAGCCTCGCCCTCTTCTCCACCGCCCTCTGGTACATCATCCTCGTCCAACTCTCCGGCTCAACAGGTCGCTGGCGTTGGAGCCTCCCCTTGCTTCCCCTCATCGCAGGCGTCGCCAGCGTCTGGCCCACCCTCAGCCTCGTCACCTTCCAGGAAGACCACCTCGGCCTCAGCGAAAACGCCCCCTTCCCCCACAACCTCTGGTACTTCTTCGGCGGCATCGGCCTGCGCGAGGAACTCTGCAAACTCCTCCTCTTCGTCCCCTTCCTCCCCTGGCTCCTCAAAATCCGCAAACCCGGCTACGCCCTCCTCACCGGTGCCTTCGTCGGCCTCGGCTTCGCCCTCGAAGAAAACCTCAATTACTATGACGAATCCGGCGGCAGCGTCGTCATCGGCCGCTTCATCACCGCCAACTTCATGCACGTCGCCCTCACCGGCATCGCCGCCCACGGCCTCTACATCACCATCCGCAGCGGCTTCACCCGCGTTACCGACTTCGCAGGCTCCTTCGTCGGCGTCGTCGCCGCCCACGGCCTCTACGACCTCGTCATCATCCTCGATCGCTCCGAACAACTCGGCATCGGCTTCCTCTCCATCGTCGTCCTCTTCTTCATCGCGCGCCACTTCTTCACCCAGGTCGAACAGGAAACCCCCACCACACGCGCCGCCATCTCACCCCTCGCCGTCTTCTTCATCGGCTCCGCCACCCTCGTCGCCGCCCTCTTCATCGTCGCCGCCTGCGTCACCGGCACCACCGCAGCCATCGCCGAAGTCGGCCAAGGCAGCCTCGGCGTCCTCCCCGTAGGCTTCATGTTCTGGAAACACCTCCACTAGTCCTGTAGCCGGGGGCATCGACCCCGGCCACTTAACCGCACCCCAGACTACTTCTGCAAAAACACAAACACACCCTTCTTGTTGGACACCACCACATCCATCTTCTTGTCCCCATTCACCTCCCTCGGCGACACCTGAGTCCCCACGCCCGAATTGTCGTCGATCAAATGTGGCACAAACGCCACCCCGCCCTTGCCATCCCGCGTCAGTTGAAACCAATACAACACCGGCGCCGCATTCGGCTCGTCATCCTTCAGCGGCCCATGCGCCCAGCGACGCTTCCCCGTCACAAAATCCATCAACCCATCACCATCCACGTCCGCCAAAGCCAGCGCATGGATCTGCGAGAACTTCACCCCCTGCGGATTCTCCTCCGGCGTCGCCCCCGTCAGCACGTGCCGCTCAAACGTCCCATCCGCCTTCTGCTCGCTCCAGCTCAACCCAAACCCATGCCCGTCATGGCTCGTCACCACATCATTGCGACCATCCCCGTTGATGTCATACACCAGCATGTGCCCGCCCCCCCGCGCACCCTCCGGCGTGAACGCCACCGCATGCTCCTTCCAGATCGAATCCTCCTTCGTGTCCGCAGGCTGCTCAAACCACGCGTCCTTCGTCAATAAATCCGGCCGCCCGTCTCCATTCACATCCCCAAACCCATACCCGTGCGTGTAGCGAAAATACTTCTGACTGTTCGCCTCCGTGATCGGTGTGATCCCCCGATGCCGCGCCTTCCCTGCCGGATTCGCCCAATCAATCTCCGCATACCCCAAGCGCCCGCCCACCTTCTTCGCCGGATCATCACTCGTCTGACAAATCAACTCCGGCTTGCCGTCCCCGTTCATGTCCCCAATCGAAGGCGACTCATTGTCCGCAATGTCCAACAGCACATGCTTCGTCCAGTGCCCAGGCTTCCCCTGCGGATTCTCAAACCACGATGCATCTTTCCCAGGCCATGAGTAAACCAGAATGTCAGCCCACCCATCCGCATTGAAATCATGCGTGTAACTCAAAAAGTAATCCGAGTAACTCTTCCCCGGATTGTAAGGCTCCGCCGCCGGCTGGAAATACGCCACCTTCTCCTTGAACTCCGGACCCATCCAAAGATAGGGCCCCGCGCACACATCCTTGTGCCCGTCATGATTGAAATCCGCCACATCCGCCCCCTCAGACACAAATTCCTCCGTCAAAACCAACTTCTGAAACTCCGGCACCGCAAAAGCGACCGAAGACAACGACACAGCAAACAAAGCAAACAAGGAACGATTCATGGCAGACCCATGAAACACCCCCCACCCCCCACTTCTTACAACTCACCCCTCACAGCGTAATCTCCAGAGCCCCAGCCGCCTCCCGCGCCTTCGCCCGCGCCTCCTCCACATCTCCCCCACGCGCCAGCGTCACCGCCATTCGCCGCTGCCCACTCACCTCTGGCTTCCCAAACAACCGAATCTGCGTGTCCGGCATCGCTAAAGCCTTTTCCAGTCCTCCAAAGGAAACCGTGTTTGACTCCCCCTCCACCAGCACCGCGCACGAAGCCGACGCCCCATGGCAATGAATCCCCGGCACCGGCAGCCCCAAAATCGCCCGCACATGCAGCGCAAACTCCGACAAATCTTGTGAAATCAACGTCACCAAACCCGTGTCATGCGGCCTCGGCGAAACCTCACTGAAAATCACCGCATCCCCCTTCACAAACAACTCCACACCAAACAACCCGCGCCCCCCCAGCGCCTCCGTGATCGCCCCCGCCACCCGCTCCGCCTCAGCCAACGCCGCCGCACTCATCGGATGCGGCTGCCACGACTCCCGATAGTCCCCCTTCACCTGAATGTGCCCCACCGGCGGACAAAACGACGTCCCACCCACATGCCGCACCGTGAGCATCGTGATCTCATAATCAAATTCCACAAACCCCTCCACAATCACCTTCCCCTTCCCCGCGCGCCCCCCCTCTTGCGCATACTGCCACGCCGGCCCCACATCCGCCTCGCTCCGCAGCAAACTCTGCCCCTTGCCCGAACTGCTCATGATCGGCTTCACCACACACGGCAGCCCAATCTCCCGAATCGCCTCCTCATACTCCTCCACCGTCCCCGCAAACCGATAAGGCGACGTCGGTAACCCCAACTCCTCCGCCGCCAACCGCCGAATCCCCTCCCGATTCATTGTCAACTGCGCCGCCCGCGCCGTTGGCACCACCGTGAACCCCTCCTTCTCCAGCGCCACCAGCGTGTCCGTCGCGATCGCCTCAATCTCCGGCACAATGAAATCCGGTTTCTCCAACTCCACCACCCGCCTCAGCGCTTCCCCATCCAGCATCGACAGCACATGACTCCGATGCGCCACCTGCATGGCCGGCGCGTTCTCATACCGATCACAAGCAATCACCTCCACCCCCAACCGCTGCAACTCAATCACCACCTCCTTGCCCAGCTCACCCGAGCCCAGCATCAAAACTTTAGTCGCCGATGAAGAAAGAGGAGTGCCAATGCGTGCCATAGCCCCCGACATAGCTCGTCCCCTCACCCCCCGTCAATCCCGAACAGGCACCTCCAAATGCCCCCAAACAAAAAACCCCTCCCTGCTCAGCCATTCTCGATTCTAGGTTTATCGTGACAAGTCGTTGTGCTTCCTGATAAGACTCCACTCATCCATGAAATACATTCGCCTCGCCATAATGTCGGTTACTGGAGTTCTTCTTCTGAATTCAACCGTCGCAACCGCAAAAGATGAAGTGCGCGTCGTATCGATCTCAAAAGTGGCCGCAGCCAAAAATGACGATCGTGAAAAAAACGCTACCGACTGGATGCCCGTTCAGCAATTGACCAAACTCAACGAAACAAAACAGGCTCAGAAACAGCAAATCATCTTCTTTGAATATCACGCCGGCCGCGACATGTGGCGCGGAGTCTACACCGACAAAATCATGCTCCAAGGCTACTCATGGTGGACCTTCGGTGGCGAAAACGAAATGGAACGAAAGGTGAATGAAGAAATCAAAAAGGGCCTCAAACCCGCCTTCATCGCCAGAAGCGGCAATTGGTACTCCATGCTCTTCGTCACCCCCGGGCAATTCACCGAAACGCGCAAGATCCTGGATGAACTCGGTGTGGGAGAACCCAAGTTGAAGTAGCAACCAAAAAACAAACTCCCTCCCCATCGCCCAACCCATAAAACCCGTCTCCTCTTCCCCACCCTCCTCCTCACCGCGCTGCTCTCCCCCACCCTCCACTTAGACCGACTCTCGGAAAGATTGTCATTTTGATCCGGCGAGCGCAGCGGCCTCAGCGGCAAGGAAGTCGCGCACGCCGCCATCAAATCAATAGCGGACAAGCGCCTGAACCAGCCAATGAGGCCTCTGCGCCGCCGGGCAAGGAGACAAGATTTTCGAGAACTGGTCTAAACTTCTCACCTCCATTGCATCAAAACGCCAGACCCATCGACCGACCAGCGTTCCCTCACTCCAACAATGAAGTGCACTGTCCTATCTCTCACCCGCATCGGCCTGTTGACCCTCGTTCTGTCTTCTCTCATCCATGGTCAGGAAGCCGCAGTCAAAAAAGAAATCCGCACCCTCATGGCTGGGGCAGCCACCAGTAACATCACACCACCCCTGGGTCTGGAGATTGTTGGAAACTTTGCCCCTCGCCCCATCGCCAACCATGTCCATGATGAGTTGCATGTGCGCTGTCTCGTTCTGGATGATGGGGAAACGCGCCTTGTCTTTGCCGTAGCGGATACCATTTCCCTTGCTCGCGATGTTTGGGATGAAGCCAAACAAAAGATCGAAGCCGCTACCGGTATTCCCACGGCCAACATGATGTTCTCCGGAACCCATACTCACTCCAGCGTCGCCGCCAACACCCATGAGGATCCCTCACTAAACTACCGACAGTTCATCATCTCCCGTGTCATCGATGGGGTGCGCCGCGCGGTGAACAATCTGGAACCGGCCCGCATCGCCTGGGGCACCGGCAAGCTCCCTCAACATGTCTTCAACCGCCGCTACCTGCTTAAAGACGGCTTGACCGAGATCAATCCCTTCGGCGAACAAGATCGCGCCGTGATGAATCCAAGCAGCGGCATCCGCCTTCGCCTCAAAGGCCCCGCCGGTCCCACCAACCCAGAGGTCTATTGCCTCTCCGTTCAGGCTGCCGATGGCCGACCTATCGCTCTAATGGCCAACTACTGGCTCCACTACGTTGGCGGCGTAACTCGCGACCACCTTTCCGCCGACTACTTCGGCCAGTTTTGCCAAAACATTGAAACTACTCTCAGTCACCCGCATCAAGATCGGCCCTTCGTGGCACTGCTGGCCAACGGCCCCTGCGGCGACGTCAATAACAACGACTACAGCGGCAAAACATCATCCGCATCTCGCCAACCCTACGAGAAAATCAAACTCGTTGCCGCCGACCTCGCCACCGAGGTCCTGCGCGTCCACAAGACACTGCAATATCAGGACTGGGTGCCTCTCCGGGCCGCCGTGTCCGAACTTGAACTGGCCGTTAGACGTCCCACTGCAGAAATGATCAAACGCGCTGAAACCATCCTCGCGCGTCCCACCGATGTCTCACCCCTTCATCGCCACGAAGTCGCCTACGCTCATCGCACACTGGCCGCCAGAGACGCCAGCGATGATTCCGTCTCCACCATCATGCAAGCCTTTGGCATTGGACACCTGGCCATCACCTCGATTCCATTTGAAGTGTTCACCGAGATTGGTCTCGACATCAAAGCTCGCAGTCCCTTCAAAGATACCTTCACCATCGAACTCGCTAACGGCAGCAACGGTTACCTCCCCACCCCCGCACAACACGACCTCGGCGGCTACGAAACCTGGCTGGGCACCAACCGCGTCGAACGCGAAGCCTCCAACAAAATCACCACCCAAATTCTCTCCCTGCTGGAACGCATCCGCTAACCCGCTCCCACCCATCGATGCATTCTACCGAAATGCCAAAAACCTCAGCACAGACGGCGACAGCAATCTCGAAATGTACTTGAAGGAACTCGGAGGCGATACGGTCGGAAGGTGAATCCAGATCAAACTGTGAATGCGGCCATGACATTCGGATAGATCTGCTGTCCTCCCATCCCGCCGCACTGAAAAAACGCTACGGAAGACCTCGTTACCTCCCCATGCGCCACCCCATCGACCGCCGCCGCTTCCTCTCCACCTCCGCCTCCCTCCTGGGCTTTCCCACAATCATTCCTGGCAGCGCCCTCGGTCTCAACGGCAAACCCGCCCCTTCAAATCGCACCACCCTCGGACTCATCGGCTGCGGTGGTCGCGCCAACGATGTCGTCAAAAATTTCTTCAATGACGACCGCGTCCAAGTCATCTCAGTCTGCGATGTCGAAACCGAATCCACCCGCTACAACCAGGGCATCGTCCGCAAAAACGGACCCCTCGGTCGCGAACCCATGCGTCGCATGATTGACGCCAAATACCAAGGCCACGCCTGCTCCACCCACGAAGACTTCCGCGACCTTCTCGCCCGTCCAGACATTGACGCCGTCCAAATCGCCACCCCCGACCACTGGCACGCCCTCCACGCCATCGCCGCCGCCCGCGCCCGCAAACACATCTACTGCGAAAAACCCCTCGCCCTCACCATCGCCGAAGGCCGCTTCATGAGCGACACCATCTCCAAAGCCAACGTCATCTGGCAAACCGGGTCCCAGCAGCGCAGTGACATTCACTTCCGCATGGCCGCCGAATTCATCCGCAATGGCCGCCTCGGCAAACTCAAACAAATCCGTGTCGGCCTCGCCAGTGATAACCGCGACAACAACGGCCACGCCTCCCAAACACAACCCACCCCTGTCCCCAACGGATTGAACTACGACCTCTGGCTCGGCCCCGCCGCAGACGCTCCTTTCTGCCCCGCCCGCCTCCACTCGAATTGGCGCTGGTTCTACGACTACTCCGGCGGCAACATCACCGACTTCGGCGCCCACCACCTCGACATCGTCCAGTGGGCCCTCGACAAAGACTCCAGCGGCCCCGTCGCCTTCACAGACCTCCACGCCACCTGGCCAGCACCCGGCAGCCTCTACACCACCCCACTCACCTTTGCCTTCTCTTACCAATACTCCGATGGCACCACCGTTCATGTCGCAGACAAAATGGACTTCGGTTCCGGCATCCAGTTTGAAGGCGAAAAAGGCACCATCACCACCACCCGTGGCGGCCTCAAATGGGATCCCATCGAACTCCGCCGTCCCATCACCGCAGACGAAATCCATCTCTACGAAAGCAAAGACCACTTTCGCAACTTCATCGACGCCATCCAAAACGGCACCCAACCCGCCGCCCCCATCGAGACCGCCCATCGCTCCATCACCATCTCCCACCTCGCTAACATCGCCCTTCGCCTCCGCCGGGAAAAACTCCATTGGGACCCCGACACCGAAACCATCCAGAACGACCCCGAAGCCCAAGCCCTCACTTCCCGTCCCATGCGTTCCCCTTGGCAGCTATAAACCTCATTCACTGCCTTTCAAGCTCTGACCCAACCGCCACGCCTTGCCCTCGGGCACACCCGTGTAAGCCCCACGATGGGCGCCATCTCGCGGTTTCACCAAACCGTCAAAATCCAACTCAACATCAGCCTGACCAGCAAATCCCGAAAGATCAATCGGCGCACCAACACATTGGCCGGGCTTTGGATGCAAATCCAAAGCCCCCAGCGCAGCGTCAGGTACAGTCAGGTAAGTGGCGGCATCAGCAAACGTACCCGTCAGATTGTCAGCCCCACCTTTCATCTTTCCAGGAAGCACCATCGGCACACCAGCAAACACAACGTTCCCCGTGACGGCTTGCCCCTCAACGGGATCACTGGCGATGCAAATGCCACGCCCGGCAGCAACGATCGTGTTGTGAAACACCTGCGCCAACTTCAGCGGCAGGTCATGTTTGCGCAGCAAAATCGCGGCGTATTCTGGGTGCGGACAACCAGCAAAAACATTGTCGTGAATGCTGACACGCCCCGAGGCATGCAGAAGAGACTCCCGCGGGTTGTGATAAAAAAAGTTCCCGTAGATCTCGTAGAGGTCAGATGAACCGGGACCACTGTCCGGAAAGCCTCCCACCAAAAGATTGGGCCGATCCCCATCCGGGCTCGGTTCATCGTTCTTGATGAACACATTGTGTCGAATGATCGTGCTCCCAGGAGCGGTCGGCAGTCCCGGCAAATCCGGGCGGGATTTCTGGAACTTGATTTCCATGCAGTAACCAATCGGGTCGTGAACCAAATTGTGCTCAATCACACCCTGAACGAAAGGCTCGGCACCGTTGGAATTTCCAAGATACAAACCCGTACCGCAGCGCCGGATAATGTTCCGAAGAATCGTCCAGTTCCAGGTGGGCGTTTTAGTGGAAATACCGACCGCCTGCTGACTCGTGTTGAAGTCACTGATCACACAGTCTTCGACCAGAATGTCATGAACCAGATTAGCGAGTCCACCCTTCGCGCTGATGCCAAACTGACCCGACACTCCGGAGCCCTGCAAGGTAAGCTTTTTCAAAGCCACATACTGACACTGCCAAAGCTCCACACAGTTGGCAGACGCCGACTGACGAATCTCAGCCGTCCCACTCTCAGGCCCTTGGATCGTGATCCACGCTCCCGGTTGCCCCTTGCAGTCACTCAGCGGCAGTCCCCGCTCATAAACACCCGCTTCCAAAATCAAAGTGTCTCCCGGAACCAATTCCGCAAGCACCCGGCGATAGCTGGTCGTCGTCGCCTGTTTCTCCGCCGCCTCCACCAACCAAGTCGAAAGCAAAAAAGGAAGGAAGAAAACAGTTCCGCGCATGCCCAAAAGAAAAGCGGCTTCCTGTCCTCACCGAAAGCAAAAACTCAGGGGACTTAACTCAATCAACAACCTTCACCAAAACGCCAAGGTGGCCTTGAAAAAAGTCAGAGTCGACATTCATGAATGGCTCAGGCTAACTGTAAGTTTCCCCTGCCCACTCCGTTTCTTCGCTACCGCTTTCCATTCCCCATGAACACCCGCGCCCTCCTTCTTCTCGGACTCCTTCTCCCTACCCTTTCTTCCGCCGAATCCACCTGGAACCGCTTCCGCGGCCCCAACGGCACCGGCAACGCCGAAACCTCCGGCCTCCCCGCCACTGTGGACGCCGCTTCCACCCTCTGGAAAGCCCCCCTCGGCAAAGGCTGGTCCTCCCCCGTTCTCTGGAAAAACCTCGTCGTCGTCACCGCCGAAACCGCCGCCACCAAACGCGCCGTCATCGCTCTCTCCGCCACCGACGGCAAAGAACTCTGGCGCTACGAAGTCGAATTCGTCCCGCACAAAATCCACAACTTCAACAGCCTCGCCAGCAGCTCCGCCTTCATCGATGCCCAGCGCATCTACATCAACTGGAGCACCGGCACCACCATCCAAGCCCTCGCGCTCGACCACTCCGGCAAACTCCTCTGGGAAAACAAACACGTCGCCAACTACATCCACGAGCACGGCACCGGCATCTCCCCCATCGTCGAAGATGGCATCATGATCGTCCGCAGCGAGTTCGACTGGCAGCGCGACGGCAAAGTTTACACCGAAGACCCCGAGGAACAAAAGTGGAAAACCTGCATTGTCGGCCTCGACGCTGCCACCGGCAAGCAAGTCTGGAAACTCGAACTTCCCAACTGCCTCAATACCTTCTCCACCCCCGTCGTCCACACCCTCAAAAACGGCCAAAAAGAAGTCATCTGCGCCAACACCGGCAGCGGCGTTATGGGCATCGATCTCAAATCCGGCAAAATCAACTGGCAGCACAACCCCGGCTACTCCCAGCGCAGCCTCGGCTCCGGCGTCCTCAGTGACGAGTTCTACTTCTGCACCTTCGGCACCGGCGGCGGCGTCAAAGAAGTCGCTGCCCTCGACCTCAAATCCGGCAAACCCAAAGCCGTCGATTTCGATATCCCAAAAGGCCTCCCCTACGTCCCCTCCCCCATCGTCATCGGCGAACACATGTACCTCCTCGGCGACGGCGGCATCCTCCGCTGCGTCGAATTCAAAACCGGCAAAGTCATCTACGAAGAGCGTGTCGAAGGCGTCCAGGGCAGCTCCAAATTCTTCAGCAGCCCCGTCGCCGCAGATGGCAAAATCTTCTGCGGCAGCCAGCAGGGCGATCTCATCGTCATCAAAGCCGGCCCCAAGTTCGAACGCCTCGCCGCCTCCAAACTCGACTCCCCCATCAACGCCACCCCCGCCATCGGCGACGGCCGCCTCTTCGTCCGCACCGCCGAAAGCCTCTGGTGCATCGGCAGCAAAGCCCCCCCTGTGCCGTAACCTGCATTCCTCACACTTTCAGTGGCACCACGAGTCCTTCCGCCTCAGCTAGCTTCTTCTGATTCCCATCGAAAGTTAGAAACTCCGCCGCACCGAGATGAAGGGCAGAAGCCACATGAAGAACATCGAAACTACGATGTCCTCCTTTGACGGTGTGCTTAAACGCGAGTCTCTCGGCGATTTGGTGGACGTCGGCCCAATCCACTTGCCCCTGCCGAAACACTCCTGCGGAAATGTTGGCTTGCAGGGTGGACAAGGCCGCTTGGGCTACTCTCATAGGATAACCCTGTGTGGCGTCGTTTGAGTTTCTAAAAACTTGAAACTGCACCGATTGCCGAAACTCGAAGAACAGAAGCGATGTGCTCATCAATGCGGTTGACTGCCTTTGCATAAAGGCCAACGCCTTCATCGATGTACTCTGTGCAATATAGAGGGCGCAAAGGAAAGAGGTATCCGGGTAAGTCATGCTAACCATCCTCTCCTTCCTGTTCAGCGGCTCTCATCTCTCGCACTTCCTCCTCGGTAAACACCTTGTCTCCCCAGATTTTCTTGAGCTGAGCGGCAAAATCGATTTTGGGCATCGCAGGTTCGCTCAATCCTCCGGCCGGCGTGAGTGTGGCAAAGAGCTTCCCCCGCTTCTTGATGGCAACACTCTCGCCATCTGAAATCCAAGCGGCTATCTTTTGGAAGTCATTTCTCAAGTCAGCTACGTTTGCCGTTTTCATGGTATTTTTAGATACCACATTTAGAAATCCCATCAAGTCAAAGAGTGGGGTGGTTGGCCTCAGTGCACAACTCACTGACCCGGGTGTGCAGACGGTGATCGGTTGTGCGACCGACCACAAACGTGCCCTCAGTTTCCACATCCGCTTTCTACGCGCCCGCTCCCCAGTCATGAATGGTTACGCCTTCCTGCTCCTTGCATACCCACTTTAATCGCGACCAATCCGTCTCTTTTACGATATTCAGGATCGCGGGCGAGTTCAGTTGCCTCCCTGGGTGAATGTACTGCCAGACAAACATTCCTTACCCGTCCCTTCCGCACCTTGTCACAAGTTCAGAACAACCGAAAACTTAGACCGTTTCTCGAAAAGATTGTCATTTTGATCCGGCGAGCGCAGCGGCTTCCGTGGCAAGGAAGTCGCGCAGCCCGCTATTAAATCAATAACGGGCAATCGGCTGACGCAGCCAATGAGGCCGCTCCGCCGCTGGGCAAGGCGACAAGCATTTCGAGAGTCGGTCTATGTTGGACCCGCCAAAGCAAAAAGTACCTTCCGATGCCCAAATTTTGCATCAGAAAGCCTATTCAGGAAACGACAACGCCTATCCACAGAGCTTCACAACCTGCATCATAAAAGAAGCCTATCGCTTCAATCGGTCAGCTTCCCCCGCCGCCAAGTCCCAGATTTCTCGCCATACCTTTTTGTCAATTTTCCCATAGAAAAATTGACTCTCACCATCCTGAAAAACCAACGAATCACTCGCGATGATATACACTGCCTTGAACCCCTTTTGAGGATCCTGAATTGAGATACTCACAGCACTCAACATCGGAACCAACTCCTTCATTTCAGACCATGGACCCGAAGCCTTGCATATCTGGTCTTTAATCGCCTGAGAAAACCTGTCGTCACGAGAATTCACTTTCAAATCCCCCACTCCACGAGCGTTTACTCTTACCATCAAAGATGTCCCTCCAAAAAGGTCTTCGATAAACACCGAATACCGCCGCTGAATGCTGATGTCTTGTGAGCAGCCTGAAACAAGCCCAGATACCAATACAGCAACGAGATACAACTTTAGGGTTTCCATATTCGACGAATCGCATTTGATTGTGTTTTCCCTTAATGAGTAAAAATGTCTGGCAGCTCTGTTCTCTTTCACGAATTGCTTTCGATACAGTTTTCGTGGCCTCAATTTCACGATCTTCGCAGAACATGTTTCTGCGCCTATCCTGGATCATGCGCTTTTCGGCGGTCGCAGTAGCAGGCTAATGAACCATTCAGGCTACCCCTTTCACTCCTCCACCGACACCACAAAGGCAGGCGTCAAAACCCGCCCGCCCAACTTCACCTCGCAGAACAGCCGAATGCTACCCGCCTGAGGTGGATAAAACTTGAACGCCAAAGTCGGTCCATATCGCAAACTGGCGTCCACGACATCACCCCCTTGAGGGTGCAATTCCAGCATCGTCTCTCCACCCTCGTAAAAGCCCGCCACATGGGCAAAGGCCATCCGCATCGGCTCCAACTGCGTCACCGGTTGCCCTGCCGCATCGGTGACCTGAATCCGCATCAATCTCGTCTGCCCCTTTCTCACCTTCCCCATTCCAAAAAAGGACGTCTGAAACGTGTAACCCTCGACCACACACTTCAACACCTCCCCGTTTTCACCCGCTTGAACCACGGCATTCTGAACACCCCCAGCCAACTCCGCCTTCAAATACTCCTGCAGTCCTGTCGCCACCGGAACCACCCCAAGCCATGCCGAATACCCAGCATCACTCTTCGGAGTGAACGCCACTTCGTAATCCCCCTCGGACTTCCCTGCCACTGGCAACACATGCTGAAAATCCGTCCACCCCTGATCCACCAAAATCAAATGCAACCCGGCTCCATGCGTCGGCACCAGATCCGACAAGGTCACCGGTGCACCATCCACACCCTTGACCGTCATCATCAACTTGACCTCCTTGCCCCGCTCCAACTTCGATCCCGCCTTCAGTTCCCATCGCATCGTCGGCTCCCCCGGCTTCACATAAATCCCACTGTACGGGATCCGCCTCGCCACACGGTTCCTGGCACACATCTCACACTTCGTTCCCGCCACCGTCGCCACCGACTCCGGATGCTCCAAACACGCATAGACCTCCCCCTTCACCAGCGCCTCATCAAACGCTCCCTCAATCAGTTTCAGCCCCTTCTTGAACTCCCCAAACACATTCGCCGCCCCCACTTGGTTCCCTGCCATGCTCTCTCTTGCCACCAAATTGATGCGGCCAAACGCCAGCGCCGTGTTCGCATCCATCTCCGCCTGCTTCTCCAAAGCCACTCCATGCTTGGCCAACAACCGAATCGCCGGACTGCACAACACCATCTGCCCTGTCACCTCATCCAATCGTTCCTCCACCAGCAACCGCTCCACATTCGCCGTTGCCAGACGTATCACATTCCACGCCTCCTCCACCGAAGCTGGATTTAGCAACCGCGCCGGCACCGGCACATCCGCCCACCCATCCATTCCCGACAAAACCACGATCCCCCCCGCCAAACAAGCGCGCCACCCAACCAACAACCTGGACAAAAAATCTCTCACCCCTCCACCATAACCAACCCGCCCCCCTTTTGGCAACGCTCTTCTCCATCTTCGAACTGGCTGGCCTGCCCACCGTCCCACAAAAGGCGTGCCCCCTCCCCCTGAATATCGTATCCTCTCATTGAAATAAGTCCCCCTCCATGCCGTCACCCGCTCCATCGCAATTCAGAAACCTCCTCGCGCTCGTGCTGGCGCTTGCAGGCCTCGGGTGCTCGAATCTCTGCGCCGCCGATCTCCAACTCCACATCCTCCCTCTCGCCGGGCAAGAACCCCTCAAACTCGACTCACTCACCCACCAAAACACCGCCGGAGACACCTGGTCCGTCACTCGCCTCAGTTACTTCGTCAGCGGCGTCTCCCTCCAACGCCCGGATGCCACTTGGCTCGACTGCCCCACCGCCCTCGCCTGGCTGAACGCCACCTCCAACCGCAACTCGGTCTTGGTTCAAAACATTCCCCCAGGCGACTACCAAGCCCTCAAATTCCACGTCGGCCTCACCCCTTCGCAAAACGCCAGCGATGCCGCTTCTCACCCACCCGAACACCCGCTCAACCCCAACTTAAACGGCCTCCACTGGAGCTGGCTCGGCGGCTACATCTTTTTCGCCCTCGAAGGCCGTTTCCACACCAAAGACAACCCCGCCCTCCAAGGCTACGCCTATCACCTCGCCCGTGATCCGTTCCGCACCGCCATCACCCTTCCTTGCAAACTCTCCCTCCAGAAAAACGCCTCCCTGAACCTGGGCATCAACATCGCCACCCTCTTTGACGGGGTCAGCCCCATCTCCTTCGCCAGGGACGGCACCAGCACCCACTCCAAAGACGGCGACCCTCTCGCCACAGCTCTCCAATCAAACCTTGCCCGCTCGTTCAGCCTCCTCCCAGAAACGTCCCCAAATCAAGAGTCCTCTCCTCAACAAATCTCAAAGACATTTGACCTCCCAGCCACTTATACCGCCTACAAATTCGAACTCCCCGGCACCTTCCCCCTTCCTGCACTCCCCAAAGACAACCCCCTCTTGAACGAGCGCATCGCCCTGGGCCGCAGGCTCTTCCACGAAACCGCCCTCTCTAGAAACAACCGCCTCTCCTGCGCCTCATGCCACCTCTCCGAAGCCGCCCTCACCGATCCCCGTCAATTCAGCCTCGGAATCGAAAACCGCCCCGGCAACCGCAACGCCATGCCCCTCTTTAATCTCGCCTGGAAATCCGCCTTCTTCTGGGATGGCCGCGCCCCCACCCTGCGCGCACAAGTCCTTCAACCCATCCAGGACCATCGCGAAATGGACGAATCCCTCGACAACGTCACCGCCAAACTCGCCGCCATGCCTAGCTACCAGGACGCTTTCCAAAAAGCCTTCGGCAGTGGCCAAATCACCGCCCACCATCTCTCACTCGCCCTCGAAAACTTCCTCCTCACCCTCACTTCCTTCAATTCCAAATTCGACCGCGCCCATCGTGGCGAAGCCGAACTCACCGACCTCGAAAAACTCGGCTTCCAACTCTTTATGACCGAGCGCGAACCCCGACTCGGTAGCATGGGCGGCGACTGCTTCCACTGCCACGGAGGTGCCCTCTTCACCGACCATCAATTCCGCAACAACGGCCTCGCCATCGATGAAAAAGACCTCGGTCGCTTCCTCAACACCAAAGCCTCCCTCGACCGCGGCGCCTTCTCCACCCCCAGCCTCCGCAACATCGCCCTCACCGCCCCCTACATGCACGACGGCCGCTTCGCCACCCTTGAACAGGTCCTCGACCACTACAGCGAAGGCATCCAATACACCGACACCCTCGACCCCAACCTCGCCAAACACCCCGGCGGCGGCCTCCTCCTCAGCCCCGAAGACAAACAAGCCCTCATCGCCTTCCTCAAAACCCTCACCGACGATCAATTCATCGAGTCCACCCGCCTTGAGAAACGCTAATCCTAGAAACGGAAATGGAAAGGGATGAAGATGGTGTCGTGCTTGGCTTCACAAGGCTTATCGGTTCGCAGCGGTTGCATCGTTAAGGTGATGCCACCCGAGAAGCGGGAAGTCTTGTGGGGCCAATGACGGCGGCAGATTCGCCCTCCGCCATTTCCGTTTTTAGGCTAATCGGCCAGCCTCTAGGCCGGCTTCATGAACCCCACATCGGATCCATATTCCGTCCCGCTAAAACGGCTCAAGTTCGGGAACACCGTCGCCATGCTGCTTTCCGAGACTCCAAACCAACGCGCCAGCGTCGCCGCATGCTGATCCACCGCCGTCGTCGGCAGCCAGCGCCCCAATCCCGTGTCTTGCGGCCCGCCCAACGCCAGCACCGGCAAATGCCCATACGTCCTCCCCCCCTTCACTGCTCCACCCGCAATGATATGGTGCCCTCCCCAACCATGGTCGCTCCCCTGCGAGTTCGTCGGAAACGTCCGCGCAAAGTCACTCGCCGTGAACGTCGTCACACTGTCCGAGACCCCCAATTGCTCCATCGCACGCTGAAACGCAAACAACGACTCACTCACATCATTCAAAAGATTCGCATGCGTCCCCGTGGTTGACGTCACCGTTCCATTCGTATTGAACGTCACCTGGTTCGTATGCGTGTCATACCCACCCACCGAACAGAAGAAAATCTGCCGCTTCATGTCAAACGCCGTCGGTCCCCGCGCCTGAATGATCCGCGCAATCATCTTCAACTGCGTCCCCAACCCCGATGTCGGAAATGGCGTATTCCAAACCCACGTCCCGGGTGGTGTGTCCGTCGCCATCGCCGTCGCCTGAATGCTCGTGTTCAACAACTCACCCGTCGCCACCGCACGCTCCATCACATCCCCAAAAACCGACCGCTGCAAATTCGCGGTGTCATGCCCGAAAATGTTCCGCATCGTCTGCAGCTTCGCCGTGCTCAAATTCGATAGCGTGACCGCCCCCGTGCTCGACACATGATACTGCTGAACCACCCGCCCCACTTCATACGTGTTCGAGCCATTCAGCGAGACCGACATCGAAATCTTCCCGGTCGGATTCGCCGTCGCATTCAAAAGATCCGCACATCGCCCGCCCCAACCCGTTGCCGGAGGCTGGTCTGGAATGGACGTCTGCCACTGCGTCACCTGATCACTGTGCGAGAACAACTGCGGCGGCCGCGTCCCAGTCGCATTCCCCATATACTCCGCACGCGTGATCGGCCGCACCAAAGTCCCCACATTGAAAGTCACCGCCAGCTTGTCCTCACCAAACAATGTCTGCAACTTCCCGCAACTTGGGTGAAACCCGTACGTATGCCCGTCCGCATCCGTGTAAGGCGTCGTCCCCTGGTCATTCAGCGGCAGCAAAGAACTCTGCGGCAACGCCAAAATGCCCCGCAATCCTGCGTAAGCGTTGTACGCCGACGTCGTTGTCGGCACCACCCAGTTGTTGGAATCGTTGCCCCCGTTTAGAAACAAACAGATCAGGGCCTTGTATCCCGTGATGCTGCCACTCGACTGCGCCATGGCCGCGTTGATCAGCCGCAAATCACGAATCGTATGAGTCGCGGCAGCCGCACCCACACCAGTGTAAACAGCCCTCGTCAGAAAACTGCGCCGGGTCAGAATGTTTCGATCTTGGAACGGATTCATAGGAGATCAGCGTTGAATGGTGAAATCAGGTGAGGTGAGAATGAAATGCAGAAGGGCTCGAATCCGGTTTTGCTTCTCCGTGTCAGTCGGCGTGCCACTGTTGTTGTAGGCGATGTTCGTGTACGGATTCGTCGTCTGATTGTAGGCCGCGGTCATGTTTGCCCGGGTCTGCACAAACCTCATCATCTCCGTCTTGATCGCTGCTGGCATCTGCCCTCCCATCAGTAGGCTATTCAATCGATCAATCAGATCGCCCAGATTCTCATCGTTCGTCCACGGCTTGCTCGCATTACTCCCCGCACCCATCTGACTGCCCGGCGGACTCGTGCCCACCGCATTCCCCATCCAGGGACTCAAATCCATCATCAACGCGTTGTTGCCCGAGTTAAAGCTGGACACCCCATTGGTGTTTCCTGATCCATACACACCCCTCTCCAAGTAGTTGGCCTGCCGCATCACCGTCGTCTCCGCCGTCTTTTGGAACTCGGGTGTCGTCAATCCCGCCTGCGCCAGCGGCCCCGCATACTTGTAGTCCGGCAGGAAGAAATTGAACACCGTTGGCGAGTTCAACGGCGACTGGTCCAACGAACCGTCCGTACTCCCCATCGCAAACGTGCTCGGTCTCGACCCAACCGTCCCATTCCGAACCAAAGGCAGGGATTTCAATGGGAACTGATACATCCCATTATCCCCCTGATTCGTGCCCAAATTCGGGTTCCCAGTAGCCGTTGACAGCACGGTATACGTGTTCAAATCCACCACTGCCTCAACCGTTCCCACAAAGTCCGTTGGCCTTGGATTTCCAGAAGTGAAATTCAACTGGACCAAATCTCCCACGTTCAACTCATGGTTCGAGTTGGTATCCAAGGTGATGCGCTTCTCCTGAGGCGCGGCCAGACCCGAATTGGAAACCGTGTAGCTGCCAGGTGTGAAACGCGGGATCATGCAGTTCCCGGTTCGCGCACTGGTTGAACTGTTGGCCACCGTAAAGGTGAACGTGCCATTCGTTCCCGTTTCAGCAGTCGCGGTCAACAATGTGTAAACCTTGCCATCCACAACAGCATCGCCATTCGCCGTGCCACTGGTAAAGTCCATAAACACCTGGAAACCCGCAATCACCCAGTGATTCGACATCGTCACCGTGCAGGTCGTCGAATTCGCAGGGATGCTGTAGGTGCCCGTCGCCCACCCCGCAGCCTGCACCGTAAACGAGTTGGTCGTCGGGCTCGCAATGGCGTAAGCCCCTATCCAAGGAGCTGGTTTGGCCAAATCTCCTGTCGTGTCCGCGAAATCCAAAAACACATTGTTGTTCGAAGCCAACCGATGCGGACTGGCCGTCGTCACCGTGATCGTCCGCGTTCCATTTTGAACATAAGTCCCTGTCCATGGCTCCACTCGGAAAGCCCGCCCAGCTGCCGCCACCCGCATCACCGGCTCCCGCTGCTTGCCATATTCCGCCTTCGCCGCTTCGGTCAAACTGCGCGCTTCATGATCCAGCAGGATCGCTTTGATCACTGCCTGCAAATCCCCCCTCACACCCGCACCATTATCATTGAACTTTTGTACCACCCGATACAGGTAGGCCCTCGAAGGATGACTCGTCACCAATCGCTGAATCAGTTGCCTGCAAATAAACGGCCCCACATTCGGATGATTGAACAATTGGCTGTGCGAATCATTGAGTTCCTTCGCCGCCAACGCCTGATACGCAGGATCACTGTAGACCGTCACGTTGTGCGCCGCATGCGGATCCAACGGCTGACCCGCTGCCATCGCCAACCCTGGCAGAACCTCATTGTTCAAGACGCGCTTCGGCCCGGTAAAGTGTCTGACTGGCACCTCCCTCATCGACCGCGTCCAGTCTGCCCCCGCCCCCAATGACGTGCGGTAAGCCCCATCATATCCATAGTCCCATCCCGTAAACACATGCGCAAAACCCACAATCTCCCTCTGTGAATACGTGTCGATCGGCTCATACTTCGAATTCAACACCAGTGTCCCGTCTGGCCACATCCGAAACAGCCCGATGGAGAACAGCTGCTTGATCTCACGCGCATAGTTCTCGTTCGGGATCCGCCCGATCGAGTCATCCGGTTTGTCATTCCTCAGCATGTCCAGGTACCGCCCCATCCCTGGAGACAGCGTCGTCGCCACCAGCAAGTCCTTGAAGTTCCCAAACGCATGATCCGCCAGCATGTCATAGAAGTGAGCCAGCGCCCGCGCATTGTTATCCAAAGGCCCCTGGCCTGAAACGACCAGGATCTCACTCAACGCAAAGGCCATACGCTGCCTCAATTGATCCGGTCCCGAAACCGAATTGCGCCACCAGGCATTGAACGTCAGCGTTTCATCAAACGCGCCACCCGTCGCACTCGCACTCTCCGTTCGAATCACCTCTGGCAGAGTGTAACTGACAGGCTTGGTGAATTGATCTTCGATCCAAATCTCGTAGCGCGTTTTCCCACCGGTAGGCGTCAAGGACTTGAGCGCATGGATGTCCGCCGGATTGGGACCATACGAGGCCTGAGTCAAAAAGCGCGCTGCTCCGTTATTCGTATCACTGTCATCAACCCAAGCCGGCGGCGCTGCCGGTGCGATGAACCGCTGTGAACCCTCGACCCGTCCAAAGTAGCCCTTGATTTCTCCACCAGGATACAAAACCGAATGCACATTGAAGAACACCACTCCGTCCTTCAGATCCTGCACGATTTGCCCCACACTTCTTCCCCCAGCCGTCTTGATCACCCACTTGAAGGATCCATCCGCAAGACGCTCCACGTCTCCCGGCTCATCCAAGTCCGCCACCACATTCGCCAGCCCACCCCCAGGAATCCGGTCATCATGAACGTGCATCCCAAAATACGCCGAACTCAATCCCTGATACTTGATCGAGATGATCGCCTCCGTCTCCGCCTCGTTCAATCGAATGAAACTGCTGCCAGACGCATTCGTTGACGCCGCTCCCTGCGGCCGCATCGTCGCTGCAAAAACACTGCTCCCCCCCACTACCGGCACCAATTCAACCCACGGAGTCAAAACGTATCCCGGCACCACTTCGCTCGGACCATTGCCACTCTGCCCAGGCCTCGACCATCCAATCGCCAAGTTATCCCCCGCTCCGCTCCCCGCCTTGTGCAACACTTCAATGTAATACTTCTTCCCTTGTTCCAACGCCAGCCACGCCGACTTCTGATTGGCTTCACCATTCCAGGTTCGCGGAATCCCGCTCCCCACATTCACCCAAGCACGCTTCAGGGCGTTTACCCGCTCGTCATCATTCGAAATCCACAACTCCGCCGAGTCACTCGCCGCTATCCAAAAGTAGTAATTTCCTGTCGCAGGAGCGGTCAGGTATCCCCGAATCCGCGTCCCATAGTCATCCCCAAAATCCGTCGGCGTTTCCAATGATCCAAGTGTGGCCGTTCCAGTTGGTGCCGATTCGATCGGCAAACTGCCAACGCCCGCTCCAATCACCCCGCTCCAATACTCTCTCTCAATCGATCCACCACTTCCATCCACATACAAGTTCACCACCGAAGTGCTTGTGCCCGCCCCGTTCACCAGCGTGACCAGGATCTGATACGTCCCGCCACTCCCAGCCGGTGGAGTTCCACTCAAAACCCCATTGTCATAACTCAACCAAGCCGGATTGCCCGAAATCGAAACCGTCCCTCCATTGCTCCAGATCAACGGATGCGAAAAGGCTCCCCCAACAAAGGCGGTCGCTTCCGTGGCAGATACCAGCGACGGTGGCGCCACGCTCCCGCTCGAAGGATACAACCGATTCGATGGAATCACCTGCCTCGGTTGATTCGCACTGTACCAGGACAAACTGCACGCTGCAGAGCCCGTGTTCTCAAAGTAATCCAGTTCAATGTCATACCGCGTTCCACCAATCATCGGCAAACGCACATACCGCTCTCCTGTCACAATGCTCCAGTCGTTCGCAGCTTTATTGATCGCCTCAATGTTGACATTCCCCGTTCCCGTCGCAAACGCACCGACACCCAAATTCACCGTGAACGTGTTGCCCGATACCGCAGTGATGACCCGATCAGCGAACCCCAGCGCCGAAGCATTTCCGCTCGTCGGATCCACCCTCGAAAGCTCGCCAACAACAAAGCTCCCGGCCTGCAATCCCGAATGGGTGATCACAGCATTCCCTGTGGTGCTGTTGTAACTGTAAGTCCCCGCGCTGTTGGTGGACGCCACAAACTTCAATGGCTGAATCTGCCCGTTAATCTTCAGCCGCACCCCATCATCCGCAGTCACCAAAAACGTGTAAGTCTCCGAAAACTGTGGCTGCACCTGCCCACTCCAACGGGCCGAAAAGGTGTCCGGTGCAATGCTGCCCGCTCCTGGCGTTCCCGCTCCCCAGATCCCATTGTTTCCGTCCGTGACCGCCGCATTCACTGCCACCACCACCGGTGCCCCACTAAAGTCCGGACTCGAATAATACTTCGCCAAATATCCCGTCGTCGTGCTAGCACTGAACCCGACAAAGCCGTTCCCTGTTCCGCTCGCCGGAAGATTCGCACCCGTCAAATCAATCGAGAACGAAGTCGTTCCCGTTACCGCCTTCACCTCATAGCTCCCGCTAAGGCTCGCCGGGAGGAACAAATTCCCCGACGAGAAGTCCAGCGCAACCTGATTTCCCACCGCAAACGAGTGCCCGCCCGTCGGCGTAATCACCGCCGTTCCTGCCGTTGCGCTCGACCGGGTGTAATTGTAGCTCACCGCCCGAACATGAGAGAAAACATTGCTGCTAGAGATGTTCCCATACGTCGCTGTTCCAAGCCGCCATTGCAGCCGGCACCTCGCATCCCCGGTGTTCTCAACAAACTCCACCCGCATTCGATAACGAGATGCCGGTGACGTGGGCACCACCAATGCCACCGCCGCACTCTGCTTGAACACTCCCACCGTCTCTGCCGTCCCCTCCCAACCGTGCTCAACCACCTGCTCCCCGGTATCATCAAAATCGCCATCCCCCGTCAAATCAATCAACAACCGCGCCTTGTCGTCCGCATCCAACTGAAACTGATAGTTTCCCGCCGTCGTCGGATTCAAAAATCCTTCCCACACCACCGAATAGTTGTCTGGCGACGGCAGCACCACCCCGTTCGGAGTGCCCTGCAGCCAGCTAAAATTCACCGTTGGATCAACTCGATCAATCTTCAGTTCACTCGCATTGAAGTTCGCCGCATTCGAATAGGTGGTGCTTGCAGTATCATAGTATCGAGCCCGCAACCCGGTTCCGGTTGGCTGGGTCGAATCCCCAATGATCACCGTCGCGGTGTCGTTGGCACCCAAAACGAACGAGCTATCGCCCGAAGCAGGGGGTTGCAACTCAGCGGTGACAGATTCCCCACCCTCCACTGATGCATTCGGTAGCGGATTCACACTCAAGTCCACAGATCCCACCCCTGCCGCCATCGTGACTTCATTCGGCAGCACCGCATAGTCCTCTCCCATCACCGCCGTCCCGCTCACCTGCAGTTTCAAAGTCACCGGAAACAGTTTCTGACTCCGGCTGATCGTAAACCTCCCGGCCTGCGGTCCGTCCTCAGACGCAAATGGCTCGGACGCACGAATCACCACCTCATTGGCCGCATCAATCTGCTCCATCAGGTAAACCAAATCCGACTGCCCTGGATTCGATGCTGTGTCCGCCGGATTCAATCCCACTTCCCGTTCAGCCCAATCACTGACTCCATCATTGTCGGAATCAAAGTCCTGTACGGAGAGCCGAAAAAACGCATTCCCTCCCTTGGCGGTTGTCAAAGTCTGATCACCCGACACCGTCGCCTTCAAATTCACAGCAGGTGTTACGGCCACAAAGCCTGTCAAACTAGGCGATCCCTGAACCACATAATACTTGCCCTTGATCGCAGGAAACGTCAGCGAAACAGTTGATCCATTATCAACCACCTGACTCACATTAACAACCGATCCACCCACAAATGGATTAGTCCCCGTGACACACTCCTCACTATTGCTCAATCCATCCGAATCACTGTCCTCCGCTAACCACTCCGCACTGCTCATCTGCACGTCCGTCACCCCGTACTTCGCTTGCCAAATCGCCGCAGTCACAGCTGCCATGTCAGCTCTAGCTTCAGGTGTTATCCACTTCGCAAAACTTGCTGCCCCCAGGACAAAAACAAAGAGATGGGTCACTGTGACCCCTGACCAGGAGGATAGAAAAAGTCTTTTCACGGCAGGTGGCTTGGTTGGACTTTTCAAAGCCTACCAATTTCGCCATCGGCGAGTCAATACTAATTCTTCGTATCCCCGCCCCCACGCACTCAAACATCACTTCGACACCACATCGTCTGGCGTCCAAAGCTCCTTGTCTGGCCCCGCAGATCGCGTCTCCATTTCCTCAGCCGAGAGCTGATGAAAAAAATAGGGAGTCCCCCAAGAATCAATCAACTCCCCTTGATCATTCAGCCGCTTCAGTTCCTGCGGCAAATACTTCGCACTCTTCGCGTTCCCCCCATCCAACTCTTTCACAATCTCCGCATTCGTCCCCACCGGATTCCCCCCAAACCTCAACCGAAACTGCCGGATGTTCAGCGCTAACGCATCGGCTTCTTCCCTCGCTGGATCATCCTGAGGTATAGGCTTCGGTACGGCCTTCCCTTCCATCCCACTAACAGGCTGTGCAGGCTTCTCCGATTTCGCTGGCACCATCGCCGCCGGCGGCGGGATTGGAACTGCGGGCGATCCCTCAGGCCGCATCGCCGGAACCGCCACCTCCGGTGCGTCGGGCACGGAAGAGACCGCCTCCCCAGACTTTTCCGCTTTCCTCTCCAGCTTCTTACGTCCCACTTCGGGATCTCCACCCGCTAGCCAGTAAGCCAAAGCCGCTACCACGACCATCGCCACCAGACCAACCCATAGTTTACCTCCCATGACTTAAGCCGGTTTCATGAAGCCCAGGTCAGGCGAGCCGAACCGACTCAAGTTTGGAAAAATCGTGCTCATCATCGACGAGTCCACCCCAAACCACTTCGCCAGCGTCGCTGAGTGCTGGTCAACCGCCAAGGTCGGTATCCACCGCCCCGTACCCGTGTCGTCCGGCCCATTGATCGCAAACGTCGGGAAATCCCCTGTGACCTTACCTCCGTCCACTGCTCCGCCCATCACAAAATGATGCGCTCCCCAGCCGTGATCACTCCCTTGGCTGTTATTCGGAAACGTCCTGTTAAAGTCACTTGCCGTGAAGGTTGTCACATCATTCGAAGTCCCCAACTGCTCCATCGCTCGTTGAAAGGCAAACATCGCCTCGCTAACCTGATTCAAAAGCGAGTAGTGCGCCCCAGTCGTATTCGTCGGATCATTCGTTCCTGCTCCTGCCCCGCTGACAATCAATGCCTGTGCCGTGTGTGTGTCAAAACCGCCGATCGAACAAAAAAAGATCTGACGACTCATGTTGAACTTCGTCGGACCCCGCGCCTGAATCAAACGCGCAATCATCTTCATTTGATTTCCGATTCCCGTGTTCGGAAACGGTGTACTCCATGTCCACCCGGGCTCAACGGTGTCCCCAATCGCTGTGTTCAGCAAATCCCCTGTGTATACGGCCCGGTCCAAAACATCAGCATAGGCATCCCGCTGCAAATTCGAATGACTCAACCCAAGAATCTCCCGCATGACCCGAACCCGCGCTCCATTCTGCGTCATCAAATTCCCTGACAAAGTCACCGCCCCTGTCGTCGAGACATGATACTGCGCCACAGTGTTGCCCACCTCGAAGGTATTGGCTCCATTCAGCGAAACGGACATCGAGATGTTACCAGCAGGGTTCGCCACGCCATTGATCACATCCGCTACCCGCCCGCCCCACCCCGTCGTCGGCGCTTGATCCGGGATCGAGGTTTGCCACTGCGTCACTTGGTCACTGTGTGAAAATAACTGCGGCGGACGGTAAAAGCTTGGATTCGCCAAATACTGCGTCCGGCTCGTCGGCCTCACTAGGGTGCCAATATTCAAAACGGCAGCAAGCTTACCCTCCCCAAACAGCGTCTGTAACCTCTGACTGCTCGGATGCACCCCAAAAGTATGTCCTCCCTTCTCATAGGGACTCCCCCCAATGTTGAGCGAATGCAGAGACGTTTTCGGAAGCGTTAACAAAGAACCCCGAACTCCAGCATACTCGTCGTACGTCGTGTTGTCCGTTGGCACAATCCAGTTGTTGGAGTCATTGCCTCCTCCAAGGAACAGACAAACCAGCGCCTTGTAACCGCTCACCGGACCCTGCGCAGCCATCGCAGAATTCACCAGGCGCAAATCCTGAATCGTATGACTGATCGCTGCCGTCCCCATCCCCGCACAAGCGGCTCGGGACATGAAACTACGGCGCGTCAGAATGCTAGGAGTAGAGGTGGGATTCATAATCTAATTAGCGCTGGATGGTGAAGTCGGGACTGGTAAGAATCAGGTGAATGATAGCACGCAAACGATCCCGCTTGTTGGTATCAGATGGAGCCGAGTTGCTATAAGGTATGATCCCGCAAACAGAGTTCCCCAGGCTAATTCCGGTCGCGTTGGAGTAGTTGACGGGAATGGTAAACCGATTGGCATCCACCCGTGTCACCGTGAATGTACCGTTGATGGTCGGAGAGAAGGTTCCCCCGCTAACCCCCGAGATCGTCACCGAATCTCCCGTTTGAAGGCCATGCTCATTGGCCGTCCCAGTCCCATACGTAATCGTGCATGGATTCCCAAGCGTGATGCTGGAAATCTGGCGACCCACAAAGTTGCGAATCTTGTCCGTTGCAGCCGTCGGGAGTTGGCCCGCAACCAGCAAGGTATTGAGGCGCGAAATCAAAGTCGACAGGTTGGCATTGCTCGTCCAGGTCTGTCCCGTCTGCGGCCCTGCACCCAGCACCGCACCCACTGTACCTGCCGTCGACACCGCATTTCCATACCACGAACTGAAGTCCATCACCAGAGCGTGACTCCCATTGTTGAAGCTTGAAATCCCATTGGTGTCTCCAATCGCAAAGACACCATTAAAGAGATAATTCGCCTGCCGGATCACCGTCGTCTCGGCCGTCAATTGGAACTCAGGCGTTGTCAAGCCCGCGGCTGCCAGGGGTCCCGAATACTTGTAGTCAGGGAGGAAGAAGTTAAACACCGTCTCCGAGTTTAGCGGAGATTGCTCCAAATCCGCATCCGTGTTCCCAAGCTGGAATGTGCTGGGCCGTGTCCCCGCATTCCCACTCCGGCTCTTCGGCTGCTCCACCAGCGGGAACATCCACATGCCGTTGTCTCCGTCATTGTTTGTGGTCCCATTTGACGCGATTGCGGCTGTTGTCAGCACCGTGAATGTGTTGGAATCAGGCACCGACTCAATCGTAAAGATGCCATCCTGAGGCATCGGATTGCCCGCAGTGAAATTTTGATACACTTGCTCACCCACCCGAAGATGGTGATCCGCAATGCGAGACGTATGCCAGTCGGTCGTGTCAAACGTAATGCGACGCTCATTCGGTGACGGCAGACCCGAATTGCTGACCGTAAACGAACCCCGGAAGCCCACCATCCTCACCCGGCCGCTTCGCGCTGTCGCGTTCGCAGGAACCGTCACCGTAAAGGTGGAGCCGCCCGCGCTATCTGTGCTGTTTGAAGTCGCGGCCACATACACGCCATCCGTCAATGCTGGACCGCTTGCGAGCTCAAAATCCAGAAACGCACTTCCACCGGCGGGCAGCCAATGCCCAGAGAAAGTCACCGTCATCACCGTTGAGTTAGCTGGAATGTTATACGTCCGGTCAAGTCCCCCATTCGTCACGCCATTGCTGGAATTCACTCCCACCCAACCGCGCGCATTCACGTAAAACCTAAATGGAGCGGTCGTCGTCGGACTAGGCGTCGAAAGCACGGTGTACACTCCATCAGAGGGAGTCGTGTCTCCCTCAACCCACTCAGGACCTTCAAACTCCAGGAATACTGACCGGCCTGCTGCGAGTTTCGGATCATTGTTGCCTGCATTCACCTCAATAACGTGCGCACCAGCCGTCGATTGAGTCGTGGATGGTTGCACCCACGTCCCAGAAACACCATTTCCACGGAAAGCTCTCCCTGCAGCCGCCACACGCATCACAGGCTCGCGCTGCTTCCCATAGCTCGTCACACTGACTTGCGAGGAATGCCTTGCTTCATAGTCCAACAAAATCGCCTTGATCACCGCCCTCATGTCACCCCGAACGCCTGACCCGTTGTCATTGAATTTCTGAACCACCCGATACACGTAACCACGCGATGGATGGCTCGTCACCATTCGCTGAATCAATTGACGGCAGATGAACGGCCCCACATTCGGGTGGTTGAACAGTTGGTCGTGCGTCGCATCCAACTCCACATTCGGCAGCGCCTGATACGCCGGATTATTCCAGTGCATCGAATTGTGGGTTGCATACGGATCCAATGGCTGGCTACCCACCTTGGTCAAACCTGGCAGCACCTCATTGTTAAGGATGCGCTTCGGACCGGTGTAGTGCCGCGCAGGAATCTCCCTCATCTGCCGCATCCAATTGGCAGGCGCACCAATAGAAGTCCGATAAGCCCCATCGTACCCGTCATCCCAACCCGTGAAGACGTGCGCATAGCCCACAATTTCTCTTTGCGTGTAAACATCAATCGGCTCAAACCTCGAGTTCAACATTAAGGAACCATCCGGCCACATGCGGAACAACCCAACCGAGAACAATTGCTTGATCTCCCTCGCGTAGTTCTCATTCGGAATCCGGCCAACCGATAGATCAGGCTTGTCATTCTCCCTCATGTCCAAATACCTGCCCATCGCCGGTGTCAAGGTCACCTCCTCCAGCAAATCGCGGAAGTTTCCGAACGAGTGATCTAGCAGCTTGTCATAGAAATAGGCCAGTGCATCAGCACGGTTGTCCAGCGGACCCTGCCCTGAAACCACGAGGATTTGGCTCAAAGCGAACGCGACCCTCTGGCGCAACTGATCTTCCCCGGAAATCGACCGCCTCCACCAAGAGTTGAACGCCAGTGGCTCGTCAAACTGCGATCCCCCATTCGCATCCGAACCCTCTTGGGCAATCACTTCCGGCAGCAGATATGAAGGGCCTTTGGTGAATTGATCGTCGATCCAAGCTTCATAACTGGCCATCGCCTTCAACGCTGCGACATCTTGCACACTCGCGCCAAAAGTCGCCTGAGTTAGGAACCTGACCGCTTGGTTGTTGGTTGTGTGGTCGTTCGTCCAAGTCGGAGGCGCGGCGGGAACCGTGAACGTTTGAGAACCGTCCAATCTGCCAAAGTACCCTTTTATCTCTCCACCCGGATAGTTCACCGAATGCACGTTGAAAAACACTTTACCATCCTTCAAATGCTGAACCAACTGTGGAACAGTGTATCCTGCTGTTGGCTTGATTACCCACTCGTAGGTCCCGTCCGCCAGCAACTTGACATCCCCGGGTTCGTCAAGGTCCGCAATCACGTTCGACAACCCTCCGCCAGGGATCATTTCGTCGTGCACATGCATTCCAAAGTAGTCCGACGTCAATCCCGTATAGTTGATCGAGATGATGGCCTCAGTCTCAGCCGCGTTCACCCGCAGGAAACTACTCCCAGAAGCATTCGTCACCGCACCAGCCTGCGGGCGCATCGTCGCCGCATAGATCGTCGCCGTGTCTGTCGGCGACACCGGTTCTGTCCACGGCGTCAAGGCATATCCCGGAACAACCTCGCTCGGCATCGCCCCATCCTCACCCGGCTTCGCCCAACCAATCGCTAAATTGTCCCCCACCCCGGTCCCTGCCTTATGCAGGATCTCAATGTAATACCGCTTGCCTTGCTGCATCGCCAGCCATGCTGACTTCTGATTCACCTCAGCATTCCAAGTCTGCGGTGTTCCGCTGCCATTGTTAACCCAAGCACGCCTGAAGATGTTCACTGGTTCCGCATCGTTGGAAATGCGCAACTCCGCCGCATTGCTGCCTGCAATCCAAAAATAGTAATTCCCTGTCAACGGTGCCGTCAAATACCCTCGAATCCTTGCCCCATAATTGTCCCCGGCATCTGTGGGTGCCTCCAGCGAACTCAAACTTGAGGTGCTCGTTGGCACCGTTCCCGTCGGAATGCTCGCAAGACTCGTGCCGGCAATCCCACTCCACACTTCCCGGGCTATCGCCGCCCCGGCATTGACTAAACTCAAATTGATCACCGATTTGCTCTGCCCAGCAGGACTGGTCATCGTCACCACGATTTGGTGCTTGCCCTCGGCGTCCGCAGGAGGTGTGCCCGTTAGTTGACCATTCGCGTAGCTCAACCACGCGGGCAACCCCTCAAAGCTCACTGACCCACCATTTCCAACCACCACCGGAATCGAAAAATCTCCATCACCCACTAACCCGGTAATCTCAGTCGAACTCAGATGCGCAGGCGGTGCCTGCGGTCCACTTGTCGGATAGAGTCGATTGCTCGGTATGATCTGCTTCGGCTGGCTGGGACTGAACCAGGAAAGCTGGCACCGTGCGTAGCCTGTGTTTTCAAGATAATCGAGCTGAATGTCATACCGGGTTCCACCCACCATCGGCAATCGCACAAAACGCTCGTTACTCATGTTCGCAAAATCCCTCAGCGCCTTGTTGACGGTCTCCAAATTCACATTGCCCGCGCTGTTAATGGCGTACCTCCCGGGCTCCATCGCAACGGCAAACGCCATGCTCTGCGACGCTGGCTGCCCGATCAAGCCGGGCGCCACGATGGTGATGTTCCCTGTGTTCGTCCCGCTGAGCCCAGTTCCGTAGCTCACGGTAAACGTCGTGGCCGTAACCGCTGAGATGGTTCTGTAGGCGTTGACTTCGTTAGTCAGGGCATTGTTAGTCGGATCAAGGATGACGCTCATCCCAATTTCAAACGTGTTCGGCGCAAATCCCGAGTTGGTGTAATCCACCACCGTGACTCCACTGGCGCTCGTGTAAGTATAGGCCGCATTTCCAGCAGGGTAGACGGCCGTCACAATCGCATTCCTATTGTCCGAGACTGTGATCGCCACCCCCGTCGTCTGTGATGCAAAGACGTTCGCCGCAAAGTTCACCGCAAATGTCGTCGCAGTTGGAGCAGGTGATGCCAGCACTTCATACTGCGACAATGCCAGTGACGACGCCGTGCCCGCAGTCGGATCCAATTCAATAGAGTGCCCCGCTTGAATGCTCCCGGGCGTGATGTTCGTCAACGCACTGTAGTCGATAATTGCGACTCCCGTCGAAGCGTCATAAGTGTAGGTCGTCGCAGCTGTTCCATGACTTAGATTGCCGCTGCTAGGATCGAGGCGCACCACTTCGCCCACAGTGTAAGCCCCAGGACGCACTGTCGTGTTGACATAATTGACGATCAACCCTCCGGTCGCACTGTCATAGAGATAACTGCCTCCACTAGTGGTTGATGGCACAGGCCGCATGTCATGCTGCTGACCATTGATCCTCAACACACACCCATCATCCGCATGCACAATGAACGTGTATTCCTCAGTGAATTGTGGCTGCACTTGCCCCGTCCAGCGCACACTGAAGGTCTCCGGATTGATCAGCACCGGGTCTGGCGTCCCCTCCCCCCAAACACCATTGTTGTTAAACGTCACTGCTGTATCCACCCCTACCCGGACTGGCGCTGACGCAAAGTTCGTGTTGCCATAGATTTTGTTGTACACTCCCGTGGTTGTGCTCGCGCTCCGCTCTTCCAAGAAACAGGTACCTGATGTTGTATCAGTCGCGGGAAGGTTCGTCCCCGTGACAGCTACCTGAAATGTCGTCGCCGTGGCGTTCGCGACCGTGAAATTGATGCTATTGTAGCCTGCGGGATCTGCCGTGTTCGGCGTGAACAAATTTCGGGAGGCAAAGGCGATCGCTACAGTTTCCCCATTCAAAAGGCCATGCCCGGTCAGCGTCACCGTCGCGAGACCCGTCGTCGCATTCGTTCGGCTCCACGTGTAGTTCGCCGACACCGTATGCGTGAATTGGCGCGCCTGCGGAATATTCGCAAAGGTCGCGGTCCCCAGACTCCATTGCAACCGGCAACGCGCGCTGCCTTCTGTCTCCACATGCTCGACCCGCATCCTGTAACGTCCCGTTGCCCCTATGGCGGTCGTTGGCACCTCTAAGGTGTGGCCGCCGCTTATCTTGAACGCGCCAATCACCTCGTTGTCCGCCACCCCATCTTCAGGTGCCACCGTCGACGCGCTATCCCATCCATGCTCCACCACCTGCTCTCCCGGCAAGTCAAACACACCATTGCGATTCAAGTCAATCAAGACTCGCGCCCTGTCATCCGCATCAAGTTGAAACCGATAGCTGCCTGCCGCGTCCGGACTCAGGAAGGTCTCATAGGCGTTTGAGAATTGATCCGGCACGTTCGTCGCCAATGTCCCCGCCAGTGCCGCTGTTCCAACTGCATTGGCAGTTCCATAAATCCAGTCATAGTTGACGGAACTGTCCACCCGCTCTATCACCGGAGGATGCAACGGTAAGATACTAAATCCACAGCTATTGCTGCTCGTCGCAGGTAATCCAGCCCCAGATGGCACCGAACAGGTGAATGTCGTCGAGGTCTTCCCCGTCACAAGGTAGCTTTGATGATTGTAAGTTGGGGTGTTGAGATTTCCTCCAGTGAAAGTAAGCTTCACCTGAGTGGTGTTGGCCGTCAAAGCTCCCAACAGTGTCGCCAACCGGGACGAATTGACACCGGTCGGCGTGATGACAATGCTGCCGGTAAAGTTTGGCGTCGCACCCCCTCGGGTGTATGCGTAATTTGCCGTATCACCAAAGTTGACCGCACTATCGTAAGTTGTGCTGCCGTTATCGTAGTATCTCGCCAAGAGACCCGTTCCGGTCGCGACAGTCGAATCCTGAATGATTATCGTTGCGGATCCCGGAGTCCCCACTTCCGGCGCGCCGCCAGGGGTGGTGCTGGTAGCACCCGTTAATGCCAGAGTGACCGACTCAGAGCCCTCGACTGTCACCGACTGGCCAGGGTTCGGATTGATGAAGATCGTCTTTTCTTTCTCTCCAGCCATAAAATCAACCGTATTTGAAACCGGTGAGCGCGAGTAGTCCGTGCTTCCGTTAGCCGATCCCGAAAACGCCATCGAAACAGTCGCATCGAACAAACTGCGCTGCCGCTTCACCACAAACGAACCACTCTGCGGACCGTCCTCCGAGGCAAATGGTAAAGCTGCCTCCACCGTCACCTTGTCCGGTTCACCCAATTCACCTTCCAAAAGATCCAAAAGGTCGCTCTTTCCATTCGCATCCAGATCCACACTCTCCGCATTCGGATTATACCCTAATTTCTGAGCCACCCAGTCCGAGACCCCATCACTGTTTGAATCCACGTCGCTCGTCTCGAGTTTGTAAAACTTCCGACTGCCTACAGGCTTGGTGATCTTAAGCGTCTTAGAAGTGTCGTTGGTCGCAACAAATTCAGTCCCGGAGTCGGGCGATAGCAGCGTTTCTCCTACCAACCCATATCCACCTCCTGGCGTATCCGAGCTCAATATTCGGTATTTTTTACCTACCTTCGCGTCGAAAACAAAAAAGACATTCGTTCCAGTGATGTAGGTATCACCCACTTTCAAACAATCACCCGACACCCTGGGATTCGTACCTGCCACCGATTCAATCAAATTGGAACATCCGTCCCCGTCCTCATCCCCGCCAGGAACCAAGTCCCAGGCATCGTAAATTCCCTGCCAGACATCGTTCAACCCATCTCCATCCACATCCATGTCCAAATCGCCTGAAGCTGGCCCTCCAATTCCCAAAAACAAACCCAGGGCAATAGTTCGCCAAGTCTTGAGTTGGCGACAAACACGTTGTGTAGAAGCAGTTGGGGTGGCTTTATTCTGCATGGCGGTGGTCGGGGGATCTGTTCGACAAGCCGAACAATCAAGGTTGGACTGGAATAGAGAAGGATTCACTCCTGATAGCGCCTAACTCGACGACTTTCAGGACGACTATATTTTCATATAACAGGAATGAGAATACAAAACATGGCCGCTCAAAGTCCAGACAAAAACTAAAAGACTTTGTTCAACGGAAGATGAATTTTAAGCATGACATGAGTTAAAAAGATTGCCCCCTCCTTAAGATCTCCCGCAATTGCCTAGCCTGACCATAGCCTGGTGCAATTTCCAGAGCCCGATCCACAGCCATGACCGCCTCCATCCTCCGTCCCATCTGCGCCAAAATGGTGGCTCGCGCATAGGGAATCCCAGGATCATTAGGCTCCGCCGCCTCCCCTTTGCCCAATGCAACCAAGGCTTCGTCAGCCCGTTTCAATCCATTTAACGCCAGACCCAAATTATACCACGCCCTCGCAAACTTTGGTGCCAACCGCACCGCTTCGTTCAACGCCGCAACAGTTTGCCCAAGGTCTCCAGTCTCACTGAATGCGAGCCCCAGCTCATAGCGATACTGAGCCTCGTTCGGCGCCAGCTTTATCGCATCCTCCAACTTCTGAATCGCCTTCGCCGTATTCCCTTGGCTACTGTGGATCAACGCCAAATCATGATGAAAGGGCGGGGAATTCGGATCCCATTTCACCGCTGTCTCCATATGCCCGACTGCTTCCGTCGCCTCTCCCCGAGAAAAGTAAAACTGCCCCAGCTGCATCTGCCCACTCGGTTGATCACTGTTCAAATGAAGCATGTGCAGCAAATCTTTCCCCGCCACCCCATTCAAATCCAAAGTCTCCCTCAGCGCCCACGCCGCCGCAACCCGCACCGATCGCACAGGATCCATCAATGCCTTCTCCAAAACCATCCTCGTTTCGGCGTCCCCACTCAACAGCACTTGCTCCAAACTCCGAATCACCGCATTTCTCACCAGCGGATGCTCATGCGCCGCCTGCTCCAAAAGCGCCGCTCGCACACTCGGCTGCGCAGCCCACTGATCCAACAGCAGCGCTGCGCTCGCCCGCCAATGAGGAATCCGATCCGTCTTCAGAACCTCCACCAAACCAGCCATCGCCGAAACATCCCCCAGTCTGCCCTTTGCAATCAACTGGGCCCGATGCCTCGTTGGACGCTCCATCCGCGTCCCATACCACTTCTCAGTCGCCGCCTGCGCCCATTCGACCGTCTGATCCTGGTGGCACCGATTGCACGCATTCGGCACCCCAAAATCCTTCGTCAATTTCGGATCCGGAATGGTCCACCCATGATCATGCCGCCAATGCCGCTGCATGTAAGGCGTCTGCGGCATGTGGCAATTGATACACTGACTCCCGGTACTCTCCACCCCATGAAACGTATGCGCTGCCGCCACAATTGGCGGTGCATTCGGAAATCCACCCGCCGTATGACACCGCATGCAAAGCTGATTCCCAGGCAAAATCGTCTTCCCACTGTGCATGTCATGACAATCCATGCATCGAACCCCCGAATGCTGCATCCCACTGCTCATGAAACTCGCGAACTCAAAATTCTCATCCCTCACCTGCCCATCGGGAAAATAAGTGTCCGATTGATCGGTGATCGTCAGCAAATAGTGATCCCAAAAAGAATCCCCTGGCTTGAAGTCCCCCGTGATCTCCCCCCGACGTGCATGGCAGCCCGCACAATTCTCCGTGTGCTGATTCCGATCCCACTTCACCAAATGCGGATCTTCACCCTTTTTCCCCGGATAGAGCTTCTGCCACTCCGAATGCTCCTTCATCGGTCCATGGCAGGACTCACAACTCACCGAGCTCTCCGCCATCGACGTCTTATAACCATCCGTCGCCTCATCATAGTTCTTCCTCACCCGCGTGTTGTGGCAGGAAGCACACATCTGATTCCAAACCATCCCCCGCCCAGTCCAATGCCCCCATTCTCCGGGCTTCCGATCCTCGTCCCCGTATACATCAAACCATTCTCTCAGTTTCGGATCAAAACACGCCTCCATCGCCTGCAACCGCCCATTGCCACCATCCACCAAAACCTGCCTCAATGGATTGTGCCCAATGATTCGCTCCACTTTGTAAGGGGCTTTTTCCCCTTCAAAACCCAACGACACCACCTCAAAAGCATCCCCCACCTTGCGCAACTCCGTCGTCTGAGTGCCATGCTTGAAGGATCGCTCAGGCACAAATCCCGGATCCTCCATCTCAGCATTCGGCTTCCGCTCCGCCATCCCGTGGTTCGAAGTCTTCCATTTCGCGTACTCCGCCTCATGACACGACTTGCAACTCTCTGAACCCCCATACTGCGCGTGCACCACCGCTTCATGAACCATCTCAAATGCCTTTGGCTCAACCACCGCCGCCATCTCCAAAGGCACCACCGTGTGCTTCGCTTGAGGCCTCATCAGCCACGCCCCAATCCCGATCAACAAAGCGCCCATGACACCTCCCAGTACCCATGCCCACACTCCCCTACCCGCAACCGCTTCAGGCGGGCGACTCGGTGGCTGATGCTTCTTGGATTTCATGTCGGAGGGCAAAGGGAACGCCAAAGCTACCGTTTCATTACGGTCAATCAACTCCAGAGGATGGATTGACCCCCTTCTGCGTCCGTGATAACTCTCATGAAGATGAATGCCAACCCACTCAGCACCCTCGCCGCCCTTCTCATTCTCGTTTCCTGCCAGTCTCCAAGCTCATCTGAGTCCGAGACTCGCCCCCCAGGCACCACCGTCCTCACGCCCTCAGCTCTAGCCGCAGCGCGCAGCCAGCCCGTCCAATTTACCGCCCACGTCAAACCCATCCTCGCCGCCAAATGCGTGATGTGTCACAACAACGACGCTCAACCGGGAAAAATGGATCTCTCCAGTAAAGCGGCCGCTCTGCGAACCGGCGCCATCGGTCTCTGGATCGTCCCCGGCAAACCAGACCAAAGCCTCCTACTCACCAAAACCACCAAAGCGCCCGCCCACCTCAAGGCCATGCCTCCCGTCGGCGAACAAATCACCCCCGATGAACTTTCCGTCCTCAGAAAATGGGTGGCCGAAGGCGCAGACTGGCCCTCAGACAGCGCGGGCCTCGTTAGCCCACCCAAATAAAAACCAAGCTCGCGAGCTTCAGTTGCGAGTTGCGTCTTTTTCAGCCTGTGCTTCGTTCTCCATTCATCGATCCAAAAAAACATGTCATCATCCACCTCCACACACCATCAAGAATCCGGTTCCATCTGGAATACCCTGAACCTCGTCATCGGTTCCCTCGTCGCCCTTTTCGCAACTTATTGGGGCGTTGCCCTCCTGCTGGGCTCACTCAAGCAAAGCTTTGGTGACAAAGCCGCTCCTGCAGCCGCCTCAGCCCCAGCCGCTGAAACCCCTGCCCCAACTCCAGCACCCGCCGCAGCCCCCTCGCCTGCTCCCGCTGCACCCGCTCAAGCCGCAGCCGCTTTCGAACTCACCATCAAGCCAGCCGGCGCCGCAGGCATGGAATTCGACACCAAGGCCTTCAACGTGAAGGTCGGACAGAAAGTGAAAATCACTTTCGAAAACGCTCACCCCATCCCGCAACCCCACAACATCGTCTTCGGCAAGCCAGGCATGAAGGACAAAATCATGATGGCGGCCATGCAAATGGCGGCTGCTCCGGATGGCATGGCCAAAGGTTACATCCCTGAAGGCGCTGATGTGCTCTTCCACACGAAGTTGATCCAGCCCACTCAAAAGGAGGTGCTCGAATTCGACGCTCCTTCCGAGCCTGGACTCTACCCCTACCTTTGCACCTTCCCAGGTCACGGCATGCTCATGAACGGCATCATGACCGTCGAGTAACTCCACCACTATGGTCTCCATCCAAGTTCAATACGAAGGAGACCTGCGCTGCCGGGCCACCCACGGCCCCTCTGGCATCGAGCTTCACACGGACGCCCCGGTCGATAACAACGGCCGGGGCGAGTCGTTTTCACCCACCGACCTCGTCGCCACCGCCCTCGCCACCTGCATGGCCACCGTCATCGGTATCAAGGCCAAACAAAAGGATCTCGTTGTCACAGGCATGTCCGTGAGCGTTGAAAAACACATGAGCGAAGACACGCCACGGCGCATCGTCCGCCTTCCCGTTCACATCACCGTCCCTCTACCTCCGGATCACCCCGAACGCCGCCTCCTCGAAGCCGTCGCACTGGCCTGCCCCGTCCACCAAAGTCTCCATCCAGATATCGACAAAACAGTCACCTGGACCTGGCAAGGGTAGGATCACGACAAAGGCTCCAGAAGCCTCTTCACGTCCTCCTGTGTCAAAGTCAGCTTCTCGATCTTGCCGCCCAGAAGCCCCTCTAAAATCGCTGCCTTGCTCTGCTGCAACGCCAGGATCTTCTCCTCGATCGTCCCCTCGCAAATCAACTTGTGCACAAAAACCGGCTTCGTCTGCCCAATCCGATGCGCCCGATCTGACGCCTGAGCTTCCACCGCCGGATTCCACCACGGATCATAGTGGATGACCGTATCCGCCGCGGTCAAATTCAGACCCGCCCCACCCGCCTTCAAACTGATCAGAAAAACCGGCACCTCTCCCGCCTGAAACCGCTGCACAGGGGTCTCGCGGTCCTTCGTCTCGCCCGTCAATTTCTCGTACTCAGTCTTTCGCTCCTTCAGCGCCTTCTCAATCAAAGCCAGCATCGTCGTAAACTGGGAAAAAATCAGCACCCGCCTCCCCTCCGCCAAAAGCTCCGGCAGCATCTCCTCAATCAAAAACGCCAACTTCGCCGACTGCGTCACCAACTGCGCCGCCTCCGCCTTCAACAACGCCGGATGACAACACACCTGACGCAGCTTCAACAACGCATCCAGCACAACAATGTGAGACCGATCCATCCCCTGCGACGCAATCGCCTCCCTCACCCGCTGATCCATCACCGCCCGAATCGTCTCATACAAATCCGCCTGCGGCCCCTCCATCTCTATTCGGTGCACAATCTCCGTCTTCGGCGGCAAATCCTTCGCCACCGCATCCTTGGTGCGCCTCAGCAAAAGCGGCCCCACCCGCTGCGCTAACACCCCCTGCCTCTCCTCATCCTGCTTCTTCTCGATCGGATTCCGATACACCCTCCGAAACGTCTCCGCATCCCCCAAAAAACCCGGCATCAAGAACTCAAACAAACTCCACAACTCCCCCAAGTGATTCTCCATCGGCGTCCCCGTCAAACAAAGCCGATGCCGCGCATCCATCTCACGCGCCGCAAAGGCCGCCTGACCCTTGGGATTCTTGATGTTCTGCGCCTCATCCAACACCAGCAAATGCCAGGGCGTCTTCTTCAGAACCTCCACGTCCCTGACTAGCAGAGGAAAGGTCGTCACCACCACGTCATTCAAACGGATCTTCTTAAACAACCCCCTCCGCTCCCCTCCATGCAGCAACAGCACCCTCAAACCCGGCGCAAACTTCTTCATCTCCCGGACCCAATTCCTCACCACTGAAGTCGGAGCCACCACCAAACTCGGCCGATCCGCCCGCCCTTCCACCTTCTCCTTCAGCAAATGAGTGATCGTCTGCAAAGTCTTCCCCAATCCCATGTCATCCGCCAACACCCCGTGCAAATCAAACTCCCGCAGGAACTGCAGCCAGGACAACCCCTCCACCTGATAAGGCCTCAACTCCGCACCCAGGCCCTCCGGCATCTCCGCCACCTTCATCCCCTCAAATCCCATCAGCCTCTCCCGCAACTTCGCCAACACCGCCGGAGCCTGAATCGCCATCCCATCAATCTCCGTCAATTGCGCCGCCCTCAGCCGGTCCAATCGAAACCCCATCCCACCAGCCGTCAAAGACCTTGGAATCGTTGACATCAATTCATTCAAAAATCGAATCAAGGGCAGCAAACGTTTCGCCGGCACCTCCACCACCGGATCTCCCGGCAAATCCAACACCAGCAAAAACGCCTTCTCTTCCTCTGCCGCCTCCCCCAACACCTCCACCGTCAATCCCTCATCCAATGCTCGCGACAGCACCGGAACCAGGGAAATCCGCTGCCCTCCCACCTTAAATCCCAGGTTCAACGCAAACCAATCACTCTCCCCAACCGTCTCCTCCTCCATCTCTGTAAACCATGTCCCCTCGTCCGGTTCCACAATCTCGTAACCGAAATCATCCGCCACCTCCACCTGCCATCCCGCCTCAATCAGCGCAGGCACCATCGACTCCCTAAAGTGCGCCCAATACAACGCCTGCCGATCTCTCGGCACCGTCACACATCCCGTCGTCGCTTGCTCCGTCATCGCATCCGGCAAGACCACCCCAAACGGCTCCAACTCCAGCATCCGTATCTCGGTCAACAATGACCTCTCTCGATGAAAATCCCGAACCAACCTCACCCTTCTCCCATCTTCCCTCGTGAACTCATAATGCCCCACCGTCCGGCTCGTCGCCAAAAAAAAGCGCTCTTCACAGCCCTCATACTTCAGCATCGGCACCGCCACACCCACCTGAATCATCTTCACCGAAGTCTTCAGGTTCTTGCGACTCAACTCCTTCACCTGCGCCTCCACCCGCTTCAGCAAAAGCACGGGCCTCATCTCCACATCTCTCAACTCGATGACAGGATGCCCCACCGCCTTCACCTCCACCGGCTTCTGCTCCGTCGACACCACTGCCTCCTCCGTCCCCTCCAGCTCCACCTTCTCAACAAACTCCCGCACCTTTTTAACCGACTCCGAATCACTCAACCATCCCAGCAAAGCCGCACTATGCCAACAATACGGTCGCCCACAGTTTTCACAAACCGTAGTCACCGAAAGGTTCCCACTCTCAGACACCCGCATCAAAACACCCATCGCCCGACCCTCCAGTGTCGACGGAGAGGAAGGCACCATCCGAACCTCTAGCTCATTCCCCTTCATCACAGCTGACTCAATCGTCACTTCCCGAACATGCCCCAACCCCCGCTTCAATTCCCCCTGTCGAAACAGCCAATACCAAGCCTTCGAGCGCAGCTTCGTCAGCAGCACCTGCACCCAATCCTCATCCAAACCATCACTCATGAACCCACCCGCTTCACCTCATCCCAGGCCGCGTCCATCACGTCCAAACTCGCCTCTTCCAAACTCACCCCGTCCTCCTCCAATCGCCTCTCCATCGCATGAAATCGGCGCATGAACTTCTCATTCGCCGCCGCCATCACCGCCTCCGCCTGCACCCCGGCCTTCCGCGCCAAATTCACCACGCTGAACAGCAAGTCCCCAATCTCCTCCTCCACTTTCACCAACTCCCCCCCTAACATCGCCTCCTCCACTTCCGCCAACTCTTCCCGCACCTTCCCCACCACCGGCCCCATCTCAGGCCAGTCAAACCCCACCCGCGCCGCCTTCTTTTGCAGCTTCTGCGCCCGCATCAATCCCGGCAATCCACTCCCCACTCCGTGCAGGTAACCTTCATTTTGATGCCCCTTCTCCACCCGCTTGATCGCATCCCACTGCTGCAACACCGCCGCCGATGTCTCCGCGCTCGACTCCCCGAACACATGCGGATGACGCCGAATCAACTTCTCCGTCAATCCCTCCGCCATCCGGTCCAAATCAAACGCCCCCGTTTCTGATGCAATCTCCGCATGCAGCACCGCCTGCAACAGCAAATCCCCCAACTCCTCACACATCAAAACCGGATCCCCGCTCCGAATCGCATCCGCCACCTCATACGCCTCCTCCAACACATGCGGAATCAAGCTCTCATGCGTCTGCTCCTGGTCCCACGGACAGCCTCCAGGAGCCCTCAAACGATGAACCACTGCCCGCAACTTCGTCAACGCATCCGCTTCTTCTGGAATCATCCTCCACCATGCCAATTCGCTTCCCAAGTGCGACCAGAAAAAATTCTTTCGTTGACCATTCCCGCCACCTTGCCAGTCTCAAAGTAGCCGTTTGTCGGCACGACTCGTATCATCATTACAGAATCAAGTCCCTCACCCCACACCACCATGTCCAGCGAAGCCCTAGTCACCCTCAACTCCGACAATTTCCAGTCCGAGATCGAATCCTCCACCAGCCCTGTCATCGTCGACTTCTGGGCCGAATGGTGTGGCCCATGCCGCATGCTCACCCCCATCCTTGAGCAACTCGCCACCGAACAGGGCAGCGCTCTCAAAATTGGCAAGGTCAATGTCGACGAAAGCCCCGACCTCGCCGCCCAATTCGGTGTCCGCTCCATCCCCATGCTCGTGTTCTTCAAGAACGGCAAACAAGTCGACAGCGTCGTCGGCGTGCAATCCAAAGACGCCCTCATCAAGCGCGTCGAAGCCCTCGCCTAAAACTTCCTTTCCACTCAAAAGGCGAAGCCCTCACCGGCTTCGCCTTTTTTGTGCCCATTCACTCTTCAATATCCAAAACCACCGCCTTAGGAACCAAATCAAAGATCGACTTCCCATCCGGCCCAGGCTGAACCGTCTGCCGACGCAAATCCGCCCCATAAAGCTTTTCCACAACCACCGAGTTGTCGTTTAATCCAATGACAATTCTGCCTCGCTCCCAGGATTGCCCACGCTTCCGAATCCCCACGTAAGGCGAACCATCCCAAACCGGAGGCCAAGTGGCCTCAAGAGCATTCTCAAACACCACCGGCGTGTACGCGAGCGAATCATCCCCCTGCCCATCCACCACCATCCAGTGATTTTCGCCCGGCCCAACTGCCTTGTTAAAATCAGGTGCTAAACCAACATCGTTGTCCGGGACGTAGCCGCTTAACGGGCATCCCAAAATACGCTCATCCTGGAGAATGTCCGCCCGGACCAATTCCCGAAACACCTCATTCGCCGTCTTCCCCTTCGGATACTTGCCGTTATGATCCGCCGCATAGGCCTTCATTGCCATAATGATTTGTCGGCAATTCGACGTCGCCTTCATCTGATTAGATTTATCAGAGATTACGTCTTGCGTTGGTATCGCCAGGAAGACAATCAAAATCCCAACCAAGATAACGATTATGATGATTCCAAGACTCCACCGGCTCCAGTAACTGTCACTGTGGGCTTCTGTGGTGCTTTTTGGCATATAGTCCATGAATCTATGTCACCTCATTTCGAGATCGAACACAATCCCCATTCAGAATACTCTTCGTATACACTTTTGATACCTGTTCCATACATCCCCATTTGACACCTCCTTCCAACCCCACGATTCTTCCCCATGAAACTCACCATCAACCTCGATGACGCCCTCTTAGACCGGGTCGTCGCCATCACCGGTGCCTCCACCAAGACCGAAGCCATCACCATGGCCCTCCGCGAAGTCGACCGGAAGGCCCGGTTGATCGAAGTCCTAAAAGGCGGCCTCGGCGCCACCACCACCGAACTCAAATCCATGTTCGACGAAAACTCCGCCCCCGAACGCTTCCGCAACACCCCCTCCTTAGAACCCTCCGCCCGCGTTGCTGAAACGCCCGCCAACTACAACGTCACCGCCAATCCCTAACACCCCCCGCCATGAGCCGCCCCATTCTCGTGGACAGTTGCTGGTACATCCAGCAGGCACTCAATGGCCACGACCCCCTCCAAGCGCTCTCGTTCCTCGCCGAAACACGCGATATCGCCACCTGCGGCCTCATCCAGGCCGAAGTCGGTCGCAGCCTCCGCCACCGCAGTTGGCTGGAAAGCTACCAGCGCGCCTGGTCCGTCATGCTCTACCTCGACTCCTCACCCAAACGCTGGGAAGAAACGCTCGACCTCGCGTGGACTCTCGACCGCCAGGGCATCACCCTCCCCATCCAAGACATCCACATCGCTGCCTGCGCCCTCCACTCCGGCGCAGTCATCCTCACCTATGACCTGCACTTCCAATCCATCCCCGGACTAGACACCACCGATCGCATTTTGTAGGGCATCCTAAACGGCACCAATCACCGCAGATCACTTCACCGGCGGCACGTGCTCACCTCTGACCAAATCCTCCAGCGTCTGCCTCTCACGCACCACATAGGCCTCGGATCCATCCACCAGGATCTCCGCCGGCATCGTCCTCGTATTGTAGTTCGACGCCATTGTAAACCCGTAAGCCCCAGCACTCATCACCGCCAAAACATCTCCCGCATTCAAGGGCGGTAGTTCGCGATTCTGCGCCAGATAATCCCCTGTCTCACAAATCGGCCCCACCACATCCGAGAGCTCGTTCTCTTCTCCCGGCTTGCTCTGCACCGGCACAATCTGATGCCAGCCCTCATACAGCGTCGGCCGGATCAAATCATTCATCGCCGCATCCACAATCTTGAAAACTTTCGCCTTACCCCGCTTCTCATACACCACTTTCGTCAGCAGCACTCCCGCATTGCCCACCATGAAGCGCCCAGGCTCCAACAGAATACGCAATCCCAAATCCTCCAACAGAGGCACCACCGCATCCGCATACGCCTGAATCGTCAACGGATGACTCTCATTGCCCTCCAGACTCCACCAATCCTGACTGCCCGAATCCAGACTCTGCTTGTAAACGATCCCGATCCCACCCCCGATGCTGAAGAACTGCAGCCCATACTTGGCCTTCATTTCCTGAACCAGCGGCTTCACCTTCTCCACAGCCTCCACAAACGGCGCCACCGACGTCAACTGCGACCCGATGTGCATCTGCAAACCGCGAATCTCCAAATTCGGACACTCCTTGGAGATGATTTCATACACCTCACCAATGCGATCAAAATCGATCCCAAACTTGTTCTCGCTCTTCCCTGTCGTGATCTTCGCATGCGTTTTCGCATCCACATTGGGATTCACCCGCACCGCCACCGGCGCCTTCAACCCCATCTCTCCAGCGATCTGATCAATGAAGCGCAACTCCGCCTCCGACTCCGCATTGAAACAGTAAATCCCCTCCTTCAACGCATACTCAATCTCATCCCGGGTCTTACCCACCCCAGCAAACGTGCACTTCGACGCCTGTCCACCCGCCCTCAAAACACGGAACAACTCACCGGCCGACACAATGTCAAATCCCCCCCCAAGCTGGGCAATCGTACTCAACACCGCCAAATTCGAATTCGCCTTCACCGCATAGCAAATCATGTGATCCAAACGGGAGAGCCCCTTGTCCAACCGCGTGTAGTGATCCACGATCGTCTCCTTTGAGTAAACATAAAGAGGCGTGCCATGCTGTTCGGCCAGCGATTGCAAATCAACGTTCTCAGCGTGCAGAGTGCCTTGGAGGTAGCGGAAATGGTGCATAAAAGAAGGGCCGACTACTTACCCTAATTCACCGTCCCCGCAAGAGCGCGCTGCACCCCTTTTCGCCGTTCACTCAGCACTCGAATCGCCAGTGCCGGACTCAAGCACCGCTAACCTCCGCTCCAACTTCTTGATCCGCTCCATCAACTCAGGCACGCGTGCAGGGTAAGTCAGCATCTTCCGACCCTCCATCAGCGGCTTCGCCGGATAGCCCGTGTACGCTCCGGGTTCAGGAATACTCTTCGTCACTCCAGATTTCGCCAAAAGCATCACCTTGTCACCAATCACCAAATGCCCGGCCACCCCCACCTGACCACCCATCGTCACATGGTTTCCAATCCTCGTGCTCCCCGAAATTCCCGTTTGGGACACAATGATGCAGTGCTTTCCAAGCACACAATTGTGCCCGATTTGCACCAGATTATCAATCTTCGTTCCCTCTCCAATCAAAGTGCGTCCAAACCTCGCCCGATCAATCGTCGTGCAGGAACCAATCTCCACATCATCCTCAATCTGCACAATCCCAACCTGCTCAATCTTCACATGCCGTCCCTCAAACATTTCATACCCGAAACCATCTGAGCCAATCACCGAACCGCTATGAATCGTCACTCGATTGCCCAAGATGCAGCGCTCCCGAATCACTACGTTCGGATGCAACTCACAATTCTCACCAATCACCGCCCCAGCCCCCACAAAACAGCCTGGCCATAAAATGGTCCCCTTCCCCAGAACCGCCCCCTCACCCACATAAACCCCTACCCCGATGCTCACCTGATCAGCATCAAATCGCGCTGTCGGATCCACCAAAGCAAGGTCGTTCACCCCCCACCGCGCCTGCGGCTTCTTCGGCCCAAACTGCCGGATCACCTTCGAAAAGGCCAATGTCGGATTCCCCACTGCAATGCACGCCTTGGCACCCCCGGTACCCTGAAACCCTTCCGGCACCAACACCGCCGTTGCACGACTTGATTCCAGTGACGCGGCATACCTCGCATTGCCCAAAAAAGTCACATCACCTGGTTCAGCCTCAGCAATCGAATTCAGACCCCGCACGCACGCATCCAATTCACCGCAAAGCACCTTGCCTCCCACCAGTTCGGCCAGGGATCTCACTGTCATCGTCTCTCTAGTTGCCTCATTCATCGAATCTCAACTGGTCACGATCCAAAAAAGAAGCGCGTCGACTCCAAATCGACGCGCTTAAAAATTCTCAAGGGCACCTCCCTACCTTACTTCTTGGCATCCGCGGCTGGTGCAGCGGCAGAACCTGCATTCTTGTTCAGTTCCACAACCACTTCATCCGTGAAGTCCACCGCATCCTTGTAGTAAAGCAGCACTGGCACCGTCGAAAGACTCACACCTGACTTGTCGAAAGCAAAATCGTACCCGTCAGCTTTGGCTTTGTCCTTCACCACCACCAGGATCTCCTCATACAAACCCTTCCGGATTTGAACGTCTTCCTGCTTCAGTTGACCCTGACGCCGGTTCTGGAACTCCCCAATCTCCTGCTCAAGCGCCCGCACTTCCTTCACCTTCTCCTGCAGCTCCGCACCGCGCTTGGCACGCTCTTCGCCAGTCAGAATCGGATCCTGAGCTTGCTTTTGCAGCTTCTGGATATCACCCAGCATGTTCTTGTAAACACTCCAACGTTCATTGACCTCTTGCGTCGCCTTCTCAACGTTCACTTTGAACTTTTCAGACGCTTCCTTGGTTTTATAGAACTCAGAAAAGGCCTTGGCCATGTCAATCACGCCAAACTTGAGATCGGCAGCCTGCGTGGAAAGGGCCGTGATCAGAACTAAAGAAGCAACAAGGATTTTCATAAATAGAGGCGATTAAGAATGCATGCGTTTTGCGGGGGCACAAACGGAAACTAAAGCTGCACAATTCACAGCAAGGTTAGTTTCCGACCGGGAACAACTCCGGTCAAGGCAGAACCAAGTGTATCAGAATTTGTAGCCCACGTTGAATTGGAACTGGCCACCGGAATCGTTGAACTCGTCAGATTTCGTTGGCACGCCGAAATCAACCCGAATTGGTCCAATCGGCAGGAACAACCTCAAACCAACACCCACGTTCGAATTCAGATTGGCCGTTGAAGCGTCATACGCATCCAAGTTCACAAAACCCACATCATAGAACACCGCTCCACGGACCTTTTCAAAAATTGGAAAAGTCAACTCAGTGGTCAAATAGGCCGAAGTTCCACCCCCAATCGGCTCACCAGTTTCATCCTTCGGACCCACTTCGCGGAATTGGAAACCACGCAAGTTGTTGGCACCACCAAGGAACAAACGCTCGAAAATGGGCACCCCATTCTCACCACCACCCCAGCTATCCACGGTCCGAGCAGCACCCTCAAAGCTCAAGATCAAATCCCCAGGTAGATTGAAGAACTGCATCCCCTGGAAATTCAATCCATAAGCATCCACATCTCCACCCAAAAAGCCCCCGGAAGCCATCAAACCCAACTCCACTTTGTGCCCCGAACGCGTGATGAACAGATTGTCCCGAGTGTCATGCACATAGGCAAAGTCGAGCTTGCTCTGCAAATACTCGCCTTCTTCATCCTTGATGATCTGAGACGCATTCGGGTCAATTCCGTCAATGGTTACATTCTGCAGCGTGTAAGTCATGTCGACATACGAGTGCTCACCCAATGGCTTCCGCAATCCAAGCGAAAGACCCGCTTCGGTCTGGTCAAAACGATCCGACAAAAAGAACAAATTGCGGTAGAACAGGCTGGTCGTGAACGACAACTTCTGCCCCAGGAACCAGGGCTCAGTCAGCGACATGCTGAAGTCCCGACGCTGAAGACCGAATCGCGCATTCAAGTTGAACCGCTGACCCGCACCCCGGAAGCTCGGCCAATCGGTGATGTCAAAGTTCGTCTGCGTGAGGTCCATGAAACCCACCAAGCTATCAATCGAACTGAAGCCCGCGCCAAAGTTGATCGTCCCCGTGGATTTTTCAACCACGTCAATATTCACATCCTTGAATCCTTCGGCCCCAGTATCAATGGACCGCATGTCCACTTGGCTGAAGTAGTTCATGTTGTTCAGACGGTTTTTACCCGCCTCCATCTTCACCGTGTTCAGTTCCTCACCTGGTGCGAACGGCAATTCCCGGCGAATCACTCGGTCTTGAGTGACCGTGTTGCCAGCGATGTTCACTTTCTGGATGAAAGACTTGGACCCTTCGGTGACGCGATAAAGAACCTTCACCTGACCAGGACCACCGGACAAAATGCTGGTTTCAACACGTGCATCTGCGTAACCGCGAGATCCATAGTAATCCTGGATCATCTTCTCGTCCGCCTTCACTTGAGAACCCGAATACGGGAATCCCGCCTCGGTCACAATCCCGGGTGACAACTCATCTTGCGAAAACACGGTGATGCCGTCCAACGCCACTTCAGAGACCTGATAAGAGTCACCCTCAACGATCACAAAGATAAGATCAATCTTGTCGGTGCTCACCGGTTCACGCCGCACCTCAGTCACTTTGGCATAGACATAACCCTTGTCTTGGAAAGCTCCCTCAACGGCTTTGATGTCAGCCTGCAAATCCTCGTTATTCAGCTTGCCCGCCTTACCCCAGAGTCTCCAGAAAGACTTCTCCTTGCTTTTCAGAACAGCCTTAAGCTTCCCACTCTTAATCGCAGTGTTACCCTCAAACCGAATGTCACCAATAAGGCCCCGGGCACCTTCTTCGATGTTAAAGATCACCGCCGTAAATCCATTCCGGGTGTCTGGACGCGTGCTGTAAGTCACCAGAACATCGCTGTATCCGCGCTTCTCATAGACCTCACGGATCTTCACCTGCGCGGCTGCCAACTGAGACTCGCTCACTGGGTCACCCGCCTTCACCTCGATATCTTTCCGCAGCTTACTCTCATCGACCATCGAATTGCCAACAAACGAGATGGTCCCAATCGCACCGCGACCCACGATGCTCACAATCACATTCACCCCCCCCGAAACATCCACCGTGCGAATGTTCACGTCTTCGATCGCACCCGTGCCGAACAGGTTGCGAATGTCCTGTTCAACCTTCTCATCGGCATAGTCTTCACCCTCACGAAGGGACATCTGACCCCGAACACGAGCCTCATCGAGACTCTGAGCACCCGTGAAATTGACCTCCACCTTCTTCACCTTCTTAGCAGGTGCTGTCGGCGCAGCGGGCACTTGTCCTCGAATTTCAGAGAACGGCACCGTCGCAACGGCAAATAATAGAAACAAAGAAAGGCAGTGCCTGAGGCAGGGGAGTTTGCCGGAAATCATGCGTAGAGAGGGAGGTCGGGTGGTGTGTGTGTGAACGGAAGAACGAGCAAAAAGCGCGCCAACCTCCATTACTGCCGACTCATCGGCATTCGTCAAGGTAAAAGGCAGCTTCCTCACCCGCCAAATTCCTACAGGCAATGGCGCCACCACTCACCTAAGCGGTCCTCGAACCTGGCCTCAAACCCCGACCGCTTCTTCCATGTGAAACAACTCCCGGGCATCCGCCACCACTCCAGTCAAGGCCGCCGCGGCAACCATCACAGGACTCATCAAAATCGTCCGGCCAGTGGGACTCCCTTGCCGACCTTTGAAGTTCCTGTTGGATGAAGAAGCACACAATTGGTCGCCGATCAGCTTGTCTGGATTCATCGCCAAACACATCGAACAACCCGCCGCACGCCATTCAAAACCCGCCTCGGAGAAGACTTTGTCCAACCCTTCCTTCTCAGCCATCACCGCCACAATTTGTGACCCAGGAACAGCAATCGCCTTCACCCCCGCAGCCACCTTCTTGCCCTTGATGAACTTGGCAACCTCCCTGAAATCACTGAGCCTGCCATTCGTGCACGACCCGATGAACGCCACATCGATCTTTGTTCCCTTGATCGGCGCTCCAGCCTCCAACTTCATGTACGCCAAGGCTTCCTCAGTCGACTCCCGCTGCGATGCCGACTTCGCATCGGCCGGACTCGGCACCATCTCTTCAACTGAAATCGCCTGATCAGGGCTCACACCCCAGGTCACGGTAGGAGGAATGTCTTCCGCCCGGATGTTTACCACGTCATCATAAACCGCATCGGCATCCGTCGCAAATCCACGCCACTTCTCCACCGCCGCATCCCACTCGGCTCCCTTCGGCGAAAAATTGCGCCCCTTGAGGTATTCGAAAGTTTTTTCATCCGGATTCACATACCCGCACCGCGCACCACCTTCGATCGACATGTTGCAGACCGTCATCCGTTCTTCCATCGAAAAACCGTCCATCACATTGCCACCATATTCATACGCGTAGCCCTTTCCGCCACCAGCGCCCAGCAGACGGATGATGTGCAAAATCACATCCTTCGCATACACCCCGGCCCGCAACTTCCCTTCCACATTGATGCGGCGCACTTTCATCTCACTCAACGCCATCGTCTGAGTCGCCAAAACATCCCTCACTTGCGTCGTCCCGATGCCAAACGCAATCGCTCCAAAAGCTCCATGCGTCGCCGTGTGACTGTCGCCACAAGCGATCGTCGTCCCCGGCTGGGTAATCCCCTGCTCAGGCCCCACCACGTGCACGATCCCCTGTTTCCCGCTGCTCAAACTGAAATACGTGACTCCAAACTCCTTCACGTTCCGGTTCAACTCCTGAATCATCTCTTCCGCCAGCGGATCCGCAAATGGCGAAACTTGGCTGTCCGTCGGAACAATGTGATCCACCGTTGCGAACGTCCGGTCCGGATACGCCACCTTCAATCCCAGATCTCTCAACATCCCAAACGCTTGCGGGCTCGTCACCTCGTGAATCAAATGCGTGTCGATCAGCAGTTGCGTCTGTCCGTTGTCCAAAGTGCCGACCGCGTGTGATTCCCAGACCTTTTCGAAAAGAGTTTTGCCCATGAGAGTGATGTGTGACCAGTGTTACAAAAGCCCGCCACTTTCACGGCGGATTAAAAAGCTAGCACAGAAGTTCCACAGTGCAAACGTCCGTGCAGCCTCTCAAAATTCAGTTTCCTCCAAGCCGTAAAGCGCCCGCACAAGCCCCAGCGCCTTCTCCCCTGGCAACACCCCCAGCTCCATCTGATTCATCACGTACGCAAACGCCACCCCATTCTCCGGATCCCCAAAAGCCAAGCTCCCACCCGCCCCAGGGTGCCCAAAAGCCCGCAAAGACGGGCCAAAAAGCGCCCTCACCTTCCGCCCTCCTCCTCCATCCGTCGCATCCTTCATCATTCCGGCACTAAAGGCCACCGGACGACAAATCACCTCATCCTCCCGATCCGTCAGCGTCTTCTCCATGATCGCCCTTTCTCCATTTTCCCCCAGCAACCCCGCATAAAGCCTTGCCAACCCCCTTGCAGACCCCACTCCCCCCATCGACGCAAAACCCGCCTGCCAGGTCTCGGCCCGATTGAAATCCGCCACGGCATTCAATCCCACGGGACTCTGAAAAGCCCTCAACGTCACCGAATTTGGCGTCTGAAACGCCTTCATGAACGCATCCGCCTTGATCGCCTCCGTCATTCGCCCGGGATAAAGCGTCGCCACCCTCCCAGTCTCAGATTCCGGCAACCCGATCCAAAACTCACCTCCCACCTTCTCCCTCACCTCTCTCTCAAAATACTCCCCCAGCGACCGCGCCCCCGTCACCCGTCGCACCACCTCATCCAGCAAAAAGCCAAACGTCCTCGCGTGATACCCCTGCCTCTCCCCTGGCAATCCCATCGGCACCTGCCGCTCCAGCGCCCTTACCACCGACGCATAATCCAAAATCGACACCTTCTCGTCCAACACCGCCAACCCCGCCGTGTGCGAAAGCAAATCAAGAAAACTCACTCCCTCCTTGCCCCCCTGCTCAAAATCCGGCCACACATCCGCCACTTCCCTCTCAAGACCCACCCCACCGTCTCTCAAAGCCTTCACGCAGGCCCAGGCCGCCATCCCCTTCGTTGCCGACCATGCCGGCACCAGCGTCTCCACCGTCCATCGCTCCGTCCCTTCCCGAGTCGTCGTCCCTCCCGCCAAACTCAGCACCTCCACCCCATCCTTCCACACACTCACCGCCGCCCCAACCTCCCCACGCTCCCGAAAATTCCCGTCGAACCAACGTTCAACAGCCCCCAGACGCTCAGACAAAACAGTTCCAGTCATTTTCCTCACTAAAGCCGCTGCAAAGCCGGACGCAACCCGTCCAAATCCGGATCCTTCCGCGCCACCGCCCGCAAACTCCCATCCATCTCAAACGACTGCCTCAGCAACTTCAACGCTCGCTCCAATTCCCCCAATCGCGCGTAGTAACACCCCATGTTGTAATAAAAAACCGGCTTCGACCTCAATGCCGTCGGCCCTCGACTCAGCATATCCACCGCCTCATTCGTTCGCCCCAATTCATGCAAACAAAACGCCGCATGAATGAATCCCCCGGGCTCCTCAGGCTCCAACTCACACAATCGCATCGTCAAAGCCAACGCCTCCGCCCACTGACTCTCCGCCATCAAACACAAAAGCAAAATCTCCAGAACATCCACCCTCCCTCCTGCCTCCTCCGGCAGTTTCGTCAACTCAACCCGCGCCTCCGCATACAGCGAAAGCTCCACATACCCTTGCGCGGCTAAGATTCGGCGTTCCGTCTCCGTCATCAGAAAAATGCGATTATGAGGCCCAAATAGTCTCAGCAGTTCGTCATACAATGGCGAACTTCCGATTGCGCCCCTCTCAATGAGACCGTAAATCCGCGCCGTGAACAAGGCTTTTGTTTTGGGCGCGGGCCTCGGGGAGCGCCTCCGTCCGTTGACCTCCCAACTACCCAAACCCCTCATCCCCTTCTACCATCGGCCCCTCATCTGCGCCGCCTTCGATCATGTCATCGCCTCAGGCGCGCGTGATATCGTCATCAACACCCATCACCTCCCTCAAGCTTACACCGAAGCCTTCCCCTCCTCCCGTCACTCGGACGTCCCCCTCCACTTCCGCAACGAATCCCCCGACCGCCTCGAAACCGCCGGCGGAATCGCCAACATCCGCGACCTTCTCGACGGTCCCGACCCCTTCCTCGTCTACAATGGCGACATCCTCACCGACATCCCCCTCGACTCCCTCATCAATCATCACCTCGCCACTGGCAACCTCGTCACCCTCGCCCTCCGTTCCACCGGCCCCGCTCCCCACATCGCCATCGACCCCAAAACCGGCCTCCTGCTCGATATCCGCAACCTCCTCGGCACCGGCCACCACGGCACCCACCTCTTCACCGGCATCTACATGGTCAGCCCAGCCTTCTTCGACTGGCTCACCCCTGGCAAAAAAGAATCCGTCATCCCAATCTTCCTCAAACTCATCGAAACCGGCCACCGCATCGGCGGCCTCGTCCTCGACGAAGGCCACTGGTGGGACCTCGGCAACCGCACCTCCTATCTCGACGCCCACCTCGCCCAGATCGGCACCCCGCTCGGTCAAACCGCCATCCACCCCCTCGCACAAGTCCACCCCACCGCCACCCTGATCGGCCATAACATCATCGGCCCCCACGCCGTCGTTGAAGCCGGTGCCACCCTCGAAAACAGCCTCCTCTGGCCCCACGCCTACATCAAAGCCGGCGCCCGCCTTAACCGCACCATCGTCCGCTCCCACATCACCGCCTCCGGCCCCCACGAAAACGCCGACCTCTAATCGAAAATCCGCATTTCCCATGCCTCCAGAACACGAAGCTCTCCACATTCTCACCTGCCAGAAGTTCCCCAAACTGACCGGCCTCCCCTGTGAGTTCGAGCCAATCCTCAAAGGCGGCTCCGATCGCCACTACTATCGCCTCTCCTGGCCCGACTCCAGCCAACAGCCCATGATCCTCATGGTCTACACCAACGCCCGCCGCGACAACCCCAAGTTCGCCCCCGCCACCCAGCGCCTCACCGCCCTCGGCGTCCACGTCCCCACCATCTTCCACCACGACGAAAGCCGCCTCTGCATCTGGCTCCAAGACCTCGGTCGGGACGACCTCCACGCCCACCGCGACGAACCCTGGGATGTCCTCCGCCCCTGGTATGAAGCCACGCTCCAGGAAGCCGCCAAAATCCACGCCATCACAGAAACCCAACTCACCGCCAAAGATCAAGACGAACTCGAACCCCCCTTCGACGACTCCCTCTACCTCTGGGAGCAAGACTACTTCCTCGACCACTTCGTCCGCGGCCACCTCCAAAAAGAGTTCCCGGACGAAAACAGCGCCCCCATCGAGCAAGCCTTCACCGATCTCCGCCGACGCCTCACCGCCCTGCCCCGCTGCCTCGTCCATCGCGACTTCCAGAGCCAAAACGTCCTCATTCACGAAAATCGCGCCTGGCTCGTCGACTACCAGGGCCTCCGCCTCGGCCTCGCCGAATACGACCTCGCCTCACTCCTCTACGACCCCTACGTCAGCCTCACCCGCTCCCAGCGCGAAGAACTCCTCCAATACTACGCCGACCTCCGCGGCCTCCCCTTCTCCAAGCTCCGCGAAACCTTCCTCCTCTGCTCCGCCCAGCGCCTCATGCAGGCCTTGGGTGCCTACGGAAACCTCAGCCGCAATCTCGGCAAACCCCAATTCCTCCAGCACATCCCTACCGCCGTCGAACGCCTCAACAGCATCTGCGAAGAGTCCCAAATCCTCCGCCCCATCACCCGCCTCCTTCTGTCCGACATAGCCTGATCAATCCCTCCCACCCCGCCGCATCACCACCAGCGCATCCCCCGGCATCAGCACGGCCCCCGGATCCGGATTCACATCCGTCCCCCCCTCCTTCCGCTGCACCGCCACCACCATCAAACGCCCACCGCTGTCACGCTCCACATCCCCCACCTTGCGATGCGCCCAGCCGGATTCCGCACCGATCTCGATCTCCTCCAGCCTCAGCCCTAGCCCGCTCAGGTGATGCTCCAACTCCCCGCCCGCCTGACTCTGCTTGTCCAAAATCTCCGTCGCATTCGGATGCAAAATCAAATGCGCAATCCGGTCCGCCCCAATGTGCGCCGGCAGCACCACCCGATCCGCCCCGGCTTGCAGTAACTTCTTCTCCGTCGACGGCACCTCCCCCCGCGCGATGATCCGAATGCCCGGGTTCAAATTCCGCGCGCTCAGCGTGATGAACACATTCGACGCGTCATGCGGCAGCACCGTCGCCAGCACCTTCGCCCGTGTCACCCCCGCCGCCTTCAGCACCCCCTCATCCGTCGCCTCCCCCTGAATCGTCAAAAACCCATCCTCCCGCGCCTCCGCAATCCGTTCCGTCGACTGATCCAAAACCACAAACGCCATTGTCCCCTCCCTCAGTTGATGCGCCAGCATCCGCCCAATCCTCCCATACCCGCAAATGATCGCGTGGTGCTTCAGTTTCTCGATGTCTTGCTGCATGCGTTTTCCTCCCAGAACTCGTTGAATCTGCGCCTCCGTCAACCACTGCACGAGCGAACCCGTCACAAAAATGATCCCCGTGCACCCAAAAAGAATCAACCCCACCGTCCACAGCCGCAACCCCGGACTATCAATCGGCACCACCTCCCCAAACCCCACGCTGAACGCCGTGATCACCACCATGTAAAACGCATCCGCCCACGACCACCCCGCGATCCGATACCCCACCGCGAACACCACCATCACCACCAGCACAAACACACTGGCCCAAATGAGATTCCGCTGCGGTCGGCTAAAAGTTTTGACCATCAAACCAGTCCCACATCGCAGTTTCCGTGACAACTCATGCTAAAAACATTCCGGTCACACCGCTACCAACTCAGGCACCTCCACCCAACGGTCGTGTTCCTTGATCAAATCAATCAACCGCTCCACCGCCTCCGCCTCCGGAATGTTGAACTTCACCGCCGTCTTCCCCACATACAAATTGATCTTCCCCGGTGCCCCGCCCACGTAACCAAAATCCGCATCCGCCATCTCCCCCGGCCCGTTCACGATGCACCCCATCACCGCAATCCGCACCCCCTTCAGGTGCCCCGTCGCCGCCCGGATCTTCTGTGTCGTACTCTGCAAATTAAACAGCGTCCGCCCGCAGCTCGGACACGCCACATAGTCCGTCTTGAAAATCCGCGTCCCCGCCGCCTGCAAAATGTTGTAGCTGATCCGGAACGACTGCCCCGGCGCCTCCTCCCCATTCACAATCACCGCATCCCCAATCCCATCGCACAGCAGCGACCCAATGTTCGTCGCTGCCCGCAGCAGATTCCCCACGAACTCGTCCCCACCCGCCACCGCCTCACCGTCCAGCGTGTCCTTCAGCAGAATCGCATGCCGCGCCTCCAACCGCGCCGCCAGCAACCGAAACGCCGGGATTACCCTCAAATCCAGCCCATCCGCCACCGTCACCAACCGCGCCTCAGCATCCGCATTGATCGCCGCCACCGCCGCCGCATCCCGCGGATCCACAGCCACCACCCCGCTGTCCTCGATGACAATCTCCGGCTTGTAGTCCCCCAGCCCCGCCAGCTTGTGCGCCACCGCCTCCCACTTCCGCCTCGAAGTCACCACCGCCACCGTCGCCCCGCCCCCCACATCCACCCCCTGCACAGTCATCCGCGCACTCGCCCGCCGCTCATAACTGAACGGATCATAACTCACTGCATCCGTCACCTCCACCAGCGACGCCCGCGCCGGCCTCCCCTCGTTGTAAGGCTTCACCAGCGCGTAACACACCGGAATCTCAAAAATCGCATCCTCAGTCAAACTCACCCGCACCGTGTCTCCAATCCCGTCCGCCAGCAGCGACCCAATGCCGATCGCGCTCTTGATCCGCCCATCCTCCCCATCCCCGGCCTCCGTCACCCCGAGGTGAATCGGATAATTCCAATCCGCTCCCTGCGCCTCCAAATGCGCCACCAGCAACCGATAGGCCTCAATCATCACCTTCGGATTGCTCGCCTTCATCGAGAACAAAAAGTTGTGGTAATCATGCCTCCGCGCGATCCGCGCAAACTCCAGCGCGCTCTCCACCATCCCCAGCGGCGTGTCCCCATACCTATTCATGATCCGGTCACTCAGCGACCCGTGATTCGTCCCGATCCGCATCGCCCGCCCCAGCCGTTTGCACTCCAGCACCAGCGGCGTGAACTGCTCCTCGATTCGCACCAACTCCTCCGCATACGCCTCATCCGTGTACTCCAGCACCGCGAACTTCTTCTTATCCACGTAGTTGCCCGGATTCACCCGCACCTTCTCCACCCACTTCACCGCCTCCATCGCCGCATCCGGCTTGAAGTGAATGTCCGCCACCAGCGGCACATCACACCCCGCCGCCTGCAGCCCCGCCCGAATGTGCTCTAAATTCTCCGCAATCTGCCGCGTCTGCGCCGTCACCCGCACAATCTCACACCCCACTTCCACCAGCCCCAGAGCCTCCTTCACACACGCCTCCGCATCCCGCGTGTCACTCGTCAGCATCGACTGCACCCGAATCGGATTGCTCCCGCCAATCCCCACCTTCCCCACCCTCACCTCCCGCGTCGGGCGACGTCGGTAGTTGAAAAGATCCGGACAATAACGAAGCAAAGCGTGTTGGGCAGGGCTGGACATAAATCTCGCCAACAAAACCCCCAACCCGCCCAAAAACAATCCCCTTTCTCCCAAAATCCTCCCCGCTTCCCCGCCCATCAGCTACCCAATACAGACCTGAAGACCCAAACCAAACCGTGTTGACCATGTGGTTACATTTTTTTGCGGGATCTGCGTAACGAACCGCTCCCGGAGGATTATTCAAAAGTGAGGCATCCGCTCTCACACCTATGAAACCCTACTCTTCCCTTCTCTTCCTCGCACTTGCCACCCTCACCCCCCCTTCCCACGCGTTCTTTCCCTCCGGAGAGGACAATTTCGCGGACGCCACCGTGGTCACCACCCAGAATGACGTCTCAGCCTGGACCAGCCTGCAGTCAAAAACAGCTGAAGTGGGCGAGCCCAAACATCGTCCAGACTTCCAGGATGGCTCAAACAACACGGTCTGGTGGAAGTGGACCGCTCCTGAATCGGGCTTTTGCCACATCGACACTGCCACTGAGTCCAACATCAACGAAGTCACTGACACCGTTCTCAGCATCTACACAGGCAGCGCCCTGAATGCGCTCACACGCATCGCCTCGAACAACGACTGGACCTATCCCTTCTTCGCTTCCAATTACCGGCAGTCCAAGACAACCTTCTACGCCACCACCGGCACGACCTATTACATCGCTGTCGACGGCGCCTACGCCGGCACGGTGAGCGCCCAGTCCCAGATCGTCACCATGCGCTTGCGCCAAATCCCCGCCCAAGCAAACACACGCCGTGCCGTTTGGTTCATGGGTGCGGAGCTCGAATCAGCAGGCAGCATCACCATGACCACCACCACACGCGGCACCTACAGCGCGGTGTTTCAACGCGGCGCGGTCAGGTATCCCTTCACCGGCGTGTTTGATCGTGACGGCACCACCGTCAGATCAGTCTATCCCATCGTGCCCAAAGGCTCCCCTCCCGCCGCACCCATCACTCTGCGCATCGATGGCGCTGGTTCGGGGCAATACTCGCTCGAAACCGATACCTTCACCGTCGGAGCTGCATTTCCACGCCAGATGGTCTACAGCAAAACCGTTCTGAATCCCTTGGTCGGCATCTACAATATGGGCGGCCAAAACGCCACGCAAGATCACCACGAGCGCGGCTGGATGCAGGCAAGAGTCAGTGCCACCGGTGCCGTGACCTTTGTCGGCACAGGCCCTGATGGATTCAAGTTCACGGTCGGTAGCTTCATGCATGAGGTCAGCAACAGCAGCACGGACTTCTACCTCCCAGCCTTTGCGCCTCTGCACAAAAGCAAAGGCTTCATTCACTTCCCTGGCAGCGCGACACTCCTGTCAAATGTCTTGAATGATCCCCAAATCACCGCCAACTGCTGGTATCAACGCCCTTCCGCACCCACTCTCCCCTTCTACCGCTTCGGCTACCTGAACACCTTCGAATTGAAAGGAAAGCGCTACGCGAAGCCCGCTCTGAATCAACGTGCTCAAGGCTTCCTCGACACAACCGGCAACGGTGAACTCCGCATCCGGGGCAGCATGGGTGAGATGATCGACCCCATCAGTGAACCCCTCTCGATGAACACAACAAACAAGATCACCTTTGCCACACCGCTGCCGCGCAAACTAAGCCTGAGCGTGAACACGGCAACCGGCCTCGTCACCGGCAGCATCACCACCACCGACAACATCCTCGGCGTGACCAAGCCCCGCGTGCGCAGGCTGCAAGGCCTCATCTTCCGCGAGGGACCCAACGTCTGGATGCGCGGACATGCCACCGGAGTCACCAAGAACCTCTTCATGGAAGTGGTCTACACCTTCTGATCCCCACAAACGAAACCAATGAAAAAAGCCATCATCACCTCGCTGCTCATCGCAGCATCTCTGCTTCCAGAAGTAGCCCGCGCCCAGTTCGGAGCCGGGGCAAACAACATCGCCTCCGCCACCACGGCAGCTCTGGGGAATAGCAACACCACGGACCTCTTCACCTTCAATACCGAGTCCGGCGAGTTGAGTCACGATTTCTACAATGGAAACACCGGACTCCGCAGCGCCTGGTGGAAGTGGACTGCTACGGAAAGTGGCTTCTGCACCGTGGATACGCTGCTCACCTCAACCTACGTCCCCTTGAACGCACTGCGCGATTCCACCGTTGCCGTTTACGTCCCACTGAGCACCACGATTCCCATCGCGGTGACCAATCTCAGGCACCTGGCTTCGAACAACAACTTCGCTCAGTATTTCGACTCCAGCGACTCCGCCCTCTCCCGGGCCTCCTTCTATGCTGTCGCCGGCACCACCTACTACATCGCAGTGGATGGAGGCTGGTCAGGGGCGGTGACGAACATCGCGCGCAATGTCGTGCTGCGTTTGCGCCAGGTGCCCGCGCTGGCGCTCACGCGGCGAGGCCTTTGGACGATTGAAACTACCGTGCTCGGATTGCGCGGTTCCATGACACTCACGACCACGGCGACAGGATCCTACAGCGCAACCCTCATGGTCGGGGCCACCCGCTACACCCTGACGGGTCAGTTTGATCAGGATGGCACTAGCACCCGCTCCATCCCACGACCCACCCCAAAGGGCGGAACACCACTCCTGCCCATCACCGTGAAGATCGACGGCAGTCAGGACAGCTTTTTCGAGCTAAACTTGGACGGTCGGAGCACCCGCGAGACTCTGTCCAGGCAGGTCGTCTTCACCAAAACCAACCCCGCACCCTTGGCCGCCACCTACAACATCGCGGACCGCGCCGGCGGCTTCAGCGAAGATCCGGGGCGCGGCTACTTGCGCACCACCGTCGCCGCCACAGGTTCGGTCAGAATGGTTGGCGTCACCCAAGACGGCACCAAAGTCACCGCAGCCTCCGCTCTCTGCCTGTCGAACACTCCAAATGAATACGAGGCCCCAGGCTACATCCTGCTCCATGCAAACAAAGGTTCGGCCATGTTTTATGGCTACTTCCAGGACAACTCCGGGGCGACGCCTGACAACTGCAACGTTGACCTGGAGGCCATCCGCCCCGCCCCTACCTCCTCCACAACCACCTTCTATCCCAACGGCTTTTACAGCAGTGAGTCCATGGACGGCATCCCCTACGTGAAACCCGCCCCAGGCTCGCGCGCCCTGAACTTTCTCACCTCCACCAACGGCCAGGGCACCTTGACAATCTATGATTCCACCGGAGAACTCGCCGCACCCATCCAGGAGGGCATCACATTCTCAACGACGAACAGATTCTCCTTCGTCCCTTCCGTCAGGAAGCCCACCCTCTCCATCAATCCAAGCACCGGCATCGTCACCGGTAGCATCACCACCACAGACACGATTCTGGGCATCACCAAGACCCGGGTGCGCAAGCTCACCGGCATCATCTTCAATGATATCAACACCCCCGCCACTGTCTACCTCACCGGCCAAGTCAGCGGTGTCACCAAAAACATCATGTTCGAGGTGAAACCCTAACTTGTGGTGTCTTGACCTTCGTGCGGTCCTGAAGGATTACCTTGGCGCCCCGCTTCATCAGCGGGGCGCTTGCCGTATCGACTCGTCTCATGCCAACCGAAAAGCCCCCGATCGACTCTGCCTTTTCAGACGCGGCAGTCGCTTCGGTATTGGCAGACGTCCTCGGCGGAAACGACAACACCGAAACCCTTCGCAACCTGGGCCCCTGGAAACTTGCCGAAAAAATCGGCGAAGGCGGGTTCGGCATCGTCTGGCACGCGGAACAGCAGGATCCCCTCCCTCGAAAGGCCGCGATCAAGCTCATCAAACCCGGCATCGACTCGGAAGAGGTGCTGGCAAGATTTCAAAGAGAGCAGCTCGTACTCGCACGACTCGAGCACCCCGGCATCGCTAGCGTTTTTGAAGCCGGCCTGACACCTGATGACCGGCCCTACATCGTCATGGAACTCGTTCACGGGTTGCCCTTGACCACCTACAGCCAAAAAAATGGGCTGGATCTGCAAGCCAAAATCGCGCTGTTCCGCCAGGCTTGCCAAGCTCTCCAACACGCCCACGAAAAGGGAGTCATTCATCGTGACTTGAAGCCCTCAAACCTCCTCGTGACCGAAGTCGATGGCCTTCCACAGGTGAAGATCATCGACTTCGGCATCGCCAAGGCTCTCAGTCACGAAGGCCAGCGTCAACTCACCTGGATGACTCGCCAGCAACGCCTCATCGGCACTCCCGCTTACATGAGTCCAGAGCAAACCAGCGCCAACAGTGTCATCGATGTGCGCACAGACATCTACGCACTCGGCGTGCTGCTCCACGAACTGCTCACAGGTCATCCCCTCTTCCCCGCTAGTCTGACCCTGCAGGAAAAGCTCCATTACATCCGGGAAGTGGACCCTCAACCACCTGTCGGAGGTGGGTGCGATCTCGACTGGATCACCCTCCGATGTCTCGAAAAGGAACCCGCGCGCCGCTACCCCAGCACGGAATCCTTGATCGAAGATCTCGATCGGTGGCAGCGCGGCCTCGCAGTCCACGCCCATCCTCCCAGTCGCGGCTATCGCATCCGCCGCTGGATCCAGCGGCACCGCACCGCCACTCTCAGCCTCTTGATCATCCTGCTAGCCCTCGTCATCGGCACCAGCACGGCACTCTGGCAGGCTTTCTTGGCAACACAAAAACAGCGTGAATCCCTGGCCGTCGAACAGGCTCTCATTCAGTCCATGCATCAGGCCAGTGCCACCAAGATCGGTCGCCAACCTCGCGCTTATGACTTGGCCAAGCATGTCCTGGATCAAGTGAAGGCCGGCACCTTTCCAGGTAGCCCTGAAACTCTCCGAAAAATCCTTCGCGCGGGCTCGACGGCCGCTATGGAAGCCAGTGATCATGACACAGCTCTGTGGGCAAAGATAGAAGCTCTAAAAATGGCGCAGACTCTGCCCGACGTCAGCATGAAACAACTCTGCTACGAACGCACTCTCATCCTCGGCGCGCTACTCAATGCCGAACGCAACGATGAGGCCATCCACAACGGCCAAGGCTGGCTCGCAGAAGCTCGCACCGCCTTCGGACCCAGTCACCCGAATACCCTGCAAATTCAGATGCTCGCCGCCGAAGCCATGCGCTCCGAGAAATTCGCGGGCTACCTGGAACTCCAGCAGGACACTCTCGCAAAAGCACAAGCCGCCTTCCCCGAGTTGATCAAAGTCACCACGGAAAAGGAGGCTCGTATTCTCCTGAGTGAAATCGAATCCAAACTGGCACGCTCGTTGAACACCGCTGGCCGCTACCGGGAAGCTTTGGATCATGCCGATCGCCTCATTCCCATGCTTCAGTCGCTCTTCAGCAGGGACGATCCCAAAGTTTGGTTCACCCACGCCCAACGTGGCATCTACATGGTTCGCCTCGGCCGCCGGGAAGAAGGCTTGAAGTTGCTGCAGGAGGTGGTTGCTCAACAGACCGCCATCCTTGGCCCCAAACACCCCCATACCATCTGGACCCAGTCCCAAATCAAAGAAGCTCAGGGAGGTGCTCAACCATGAGTTCTCAGCTCAAACCTGGTGATCACATCGGCCCCTATGAACTGCTCGCCTTGCTCGGTGAAGGTGGCTTCGCGCGGGTCTGGCACGCACGGCAACAGGAACCTCTGCCTCGCGAGGTCGCCTTGAAGATTCTGAAACCAGGCATGAACAGCGCGGAAGTGCTGCGCAGCTTCCACCGGGAGCGGGAAAACCTCGCACAACTCGATCACCCTGGCATTGCTCGCGTGCTGGATGCTGGCAACACCGAGGCCGGACAGCCCTTCTTTGTCATGGAGTTTGTTTCAGACGGGGAACCTCTCATTCAGTGGTGCCAGAAACGCTCACTGCCCTTGCTCGAAAGATTGAACCTCTTCCTCCAACTCTGCGCCGCCATCCAGCACGCCCATCAAAAAGGCGTCATTCACTGTGACCTGCATCCGAACAATGTGCTCGTCACCCAAGGTCGCGTGAAAGTGATCGACTTTGGCATCGCCAAAGCCATCGCGGAAGACACCACCACATTACTCGCCGGCATGCCGGGATTCATGAGCCCTGAGCAGGCCTCAGGCAGCCAGGACCTCGATACCCGCACCGATGTCTTTGCCCTCGGAGCCATGCTTCATGCACTCACCCAAGACAGCACCGCACGCGACTTACGCCTCATCGTGCAACGCGCTCAAGATGAGGATCGCACCAGGCGCTATGGCAGTGTGACCGCTCTCGCCGACGACATCCGCCGCTTCATCGCCCACGAACCCGTCACCGCCCGTCCGCCCACATTCACCTACATCGCAGGCAAACTGGTCCGGCGCCATCGAGCCCTCACCACGGCCTGCATAGTGGCACTCCTCTGCCTTGGCTTCGGTCTCGGCATTGCTCTCTGGCAGTCCAACTTGGCCAAACAGCAGCAGGCCCAATCTGAAGCCATGACAAACGTCCTGGTCGATAGCTGGAAAAGCGCGACCGAAACCGAGACCATCAACGCAAGCCTCCCCCGCATGCTCCGCCAGGTGATGGGCAAAATCACCGCTCCCGGCTTCCAGGGCAGGGATGAGACTCGTTGCAAAGTGTTGCTCAAAATCAGCGAAGCCGCCGCCATCCAGGCCGACTACCAACTCGGCGCTGACGCTGGCTTTGCCGCCCTGAAAATCCGCCGGGCGCACCCGCAATTCTCCACCGAAATCCTCATCGATTGCCTGACAAACATCGGCAACAGCATCAGCTTTGATGGCAAACCCCAAAACGCCATCCCCCACCTTCGTGAAGCCTTGGAGTTGTGCGTTCAGAAAGCCGGCCCAGTAAGCGAGCTCAGCCTCACCCGTCAACGCGCCCTCGGCTCCGCCCTGACAAAGGCCGGCAATCCCGAAGCTCTCGCCGTGCTGAGTGATGCCATCAAAAACGCCCAATCCCTCGGCCTTTCCGACACTCACCCCGACCTCCTCCAAGCCCGCTCTGACTATGCCGCCGCTCTGCTCAACTCCGGCAATACCGAAGAAGCCCTCCGCCTCCTCCACGATACCGCCGAACACGCGCGCAGCGGCGGTGAGGCCTGCCGGGATCTGCTCGTTCGCCTCCTGCTCCGGCGTGGCCTGCTAATGGTGAAACTCAAGCGCCCTGAGGATGCCATCAGCGCCTATGAGGACGCTGAAACAGAATGGCTCCGCAATCCTGATCCAGACAAAGTCATGCACTTCATTCTGCGCTACAACCGCAGCCTCAGCCTCATGGTTTTGGGCCGATACAGCGATGCCCAGGCAACTCTCGAGCCTCTCTTTGAAGAGCAAGTCAGACACTACCAAATCACCCACACCAAACCACGCAGCACCGCTTTGACACTCGCGCGTTGCTATCTCGCCCAGAACCAATGGGAAAAGCTCGACCAACTCCTCACTCGCATCTTCCAAGCCGCCCCCAAGCTCAACCACAGCCACCACAACGACCAAATCGAAGCCCTCGCCAAACACTACGACGAGATCAATCAACCCACCCAAGCCAAACAGTGGCGAGACCGCAAATCCAAGTCGTAGCTCCGCCAGCGATTTGGAGCCAAGCCTACCGCAACAACTTGATCAGATAGGCGATCTCATCATCCACCTCGGCAGGATCTGCGACCACGCGCGCCACTTCGAATCTCACCATCTCACGAAATCTCGCCCTGAGCCGACTCAAAGCAGTGCGACTCGCCCCCTCATTCATTCCAAATCGTTCCTGCATTTCCTTCATCACTCGCTCCCGACCTTCCGTCTCCATCAACAGCGGACGCATCAGCCTAAACCGCTCCTCATGTCCCTGACGAATCTGTTCCTCCTCAAGTTCATTGAGCGCGTTCTCGATCAAAGCATGAGCCCAACTCCGGTCGAAGGATTCACCCGCATCGTCTTTCACCGCTAGGCTTTGGTGAAGTTGCGCGCTCTCTTCATCAAGTCTCAAATGCTCGGAATCATCCCCGCCTCTCTTTTCAGCTGTCGCATTCCGATGCATGGCCCTCATGAAGTTCCGCATGGAACTCAACAAAAAACAGCGAAACCGCCCCAAATCAGGTTGCGCCCGCGCCGGCAAATTCTTCTCCAGCAAATGCTGAAAGAACGACTGCGTCACATCCTGAGCATCGTCTTCACCCAAACCAAACGCCCGGGCATACTGCAAAAGGGGCGGCCGATACCGTTTGCACAAATGCTCCAAAGCATGCCCCCCGTTTGCATCGGATGAGCTAGCAGCCTCCAAGACCAAGGTCCAATTCGTCGTTTCGAATAGCGAATTCATTCTGCCAGCAAATGCATTTGCATTGTCATTACCGACGCAGATTCAACCCGCAACACATTCTTCCCAGTCAATACCCTCAGCCCCCTCAAACCGGCGGACTCAGCTTCGTCACCACATGGCTCATATATGGAAACAACTGCTTCTTCCGGCTCACCACCCCCGGCATATCAAACACATTCGGCCGCACCGCCGCATGATCCACATCCACTTGCTCAATGATTCGCTTATCCCCCGCCACCAGCAGCACACTGTGATGTCGCGTGATGTCCGTCACCATCAAGCACGCAAAGTGCAGCCCATGCTTCGCCAGCAAGCCCTCCAGCGCCCGATGCAAGTCCGCCTCCCGCTTCCAGAGCTCATCCAACCCCAGCTCCTCGATCTGCGAAATGCTGATGTTCCACCCATTCTCCTCAAACACCTTCCGGTCACTCTCCAACGCCCGCTCCGGCGTCTGTTCCCGCAGCATCGATCCCGCCGCAAAGAAATCCTTCACAAACTGCGCGCAATCCACCCCCGCAATCCCGCTCAACCACTCCAAAATCTCCCGATCCGTGTTCGTAGTCGTCGGCGACGTCAAATGCAGCGTGTCCGATATGATCCCTGCGCACAAACAAATCGACGTCCCCTTGTCCGGCGCCGCCCCGCCCATCCGATACATAATCCCCACGATCGTCGACGTACTTCCCACCGGCTCGTTCAAAAACCGGATTGGCTCCTTCGTCCGCAAATTCCCGCTCAACCGATGGTGATCGATCACCTCCAAAATCTCCGCCTCATCCGCCCCCGCCACCGCCTGCGCAAATTCATTGTGATCCACCAGCACCAGCCGCGCCCTCGGCACCTCGATCAAATCCGACTTCGAAAACACTCCCACCAGCGTCCGCGATTCCTCATCCACCACCGCAAAAAGCGGCTGCTGCGAATGCTGCACCGCATGCATCACCTCCCGCAAGGGCGCCCGTGATGGAAACGCCAAAAAATCCCCCGTCAAAGCTTCTCGAATCGGCCTTGAAAACCGGACCAACTGCGACGTCGACGCTGTGTCATACGGCGAACAAATCACCGTCACCCCCTTCGCCACCGCCTGCGCCACAATGCTGTCCCACGGCTTGAATCCCCCCGTCACAATCAAACACCGCGCCCCCATCTCAATCGCCAGCGCATGAATCTCCGGCCGGTCCCCCGTCAAAATCGCCAACTGCTCTGTCGGAAACAGACTCGCCCGCTTCCGGCTCGTCTCCACACTCGAAGCCGCCACCACCAGCACCAAATCCTGCACCCGATCCAGTTCCCCGTCCGCTCCCATCGCCTCACCGCCCACCGCCGCCACAATATTGTTCAAACTCGTCCGAATCTCCCGGTTCACCGCATCACGCCGCTCCTGGGAATTCTGAATGTCCGGCGGCAAAAACAACTGCGCCATCTCCTGAATCGTCGGCAGCCCAAGCAAACACCCCGCCTCATCCACCACAGGAATACTCCGGAAATTCTTCTCCGACATCTTCCGATACACCGAAAGAAACATCTCTTCCGGCCCCGCCGTCAGCACATCGCGCCGACAAATCGTCGCCGCTGTCGGCCGCACATCCAGTAGCAGCTTCGGCGCCTTCACCCCCGCCTGATGAAGCACCCAGTTCGTCCGCACACTCACCTCCCCGCAACACGCCGCCTCAGCATCCATCCCCCGCACATCGCGCAAAAACGCCGCATACCCAATCGCCGAACAAATCGCATCCGTATCCGGATTGCGGTGGCCAATCACATATATCGGGTCCGCTGCCATAAAAATCCGCAATCCCCAATCCGAAGTCCGCAATCTACTTCACCCACCCCTGCGCCACCATCCGCTCATGCACCGCATCCTTATGCTCCAGCAGTTCCGCGATCGGATCCCACTTCCCGCTCGTCAGCGCCTCAAACGCCGTGTCCGGAATCACAATCGTGAAATTCTGATCCCCGAAAAACACCCGCTGAGCTTCCAAATCCACCTTGATATCCAACTTCGGATTCGCCTCCACCGCCGCCGCCAAAACCGCAATATCCTCCGCCGTCGCGCACACACACGGAATGCCCAAGGTCGTGCAGTTCCCGAAAAAAATCTCCGCAAAACTCTCCGCAATCACCGCCCGAAACCCAAACCGATACAAAGCCTGAGGCGCATGCTCCCGGGAACTCCCGCAACCAAAATTCGCCCCGGAAAGCAAAATGCTCGCCCCTTTGAAGCGCTCATCATTCAGCGGATGCGCCTTGTCATTCCCCTCTGCATCCTTCCGCACATCATAAAAGGCAAACTCACCCAACCCATCAAACGTCACGCACTTCATGAAGCGCGCCGGAATGATCCGGTCAGTATCAATGTCAGCACCTGGAACGAAAACACCAGCACCGGAAACAGAAGTGATTTTTGTGAGAGCCATAAAACAAGCCCAAAACCTACCACCTTTCCCCCCTCCCGCAAGCCCCGTTCCCAATCCTCACTGTCCTCCCTCCCGTCGAGCGATTCGCCGACTCCCCTCCTCGAATCGGCTGTTCCCGAATCTACCCACCCCACCCCGGCGTATCACTTCCCATGAAGCATCTTCTCCTTCTGCCCGCCCTCCTGATTCTCTCCGCCTGCTCCTCCATGAAAAAATCCGCCGACCTCCCCCCTCTCAAGCCCGTCGCCCACGTCGATCTCCCCCGCTACATGGGCGATTGGTTCGTCTACTCCCACATCCCCTACGCCCTCGAAAAAGGCAAAGTCGGCACCCTCGACCGCTACGCCCTCCGCCCAGACGGCAAAATCGACAACATCTTCCTCTTCCGCAAAGGCTCCCTCGACGCCCCCCTCCAGTCCTGGAACGGCGTTGCCTGGGTCACCGACAAAACCACCAACGCCGAATGGCGCGTCCAATTCGTCTGGCCCCTCCGCGTCCCCTACCTCATCATCGACCTCGACAAAGACTACCAATGGTCCGTCATCGGCTACCCCAATCGCAAACTCGCCTGGGTCCTCAGCCGCCAGCCCACCCTCGATCCCGAAACCTACACCGGCATCCTCAAACGCCTCGCCGCCCAGGGCTACGACACCTCACTCCTCAAACTAGTTCCTCAGCTCCCTGCTAAGTAAGCAGCCCCCACTTCCCCTTGCACCCCCCTCCATTCAATCCAAGGATGTCAGCCCACACCCGACATGCCTTCCCCCTCCGAAGCCAAAGCCCCCCTGCTTGAAATCGACAACGTCCGCCGCGAGTTCGACGAAGGCCAGGTCCTCGCCCTCCGTGGCGTCAATCTCACCATCCAGGAGGGCGAATACGTCGCCATCATGGGCTCCTCCGGCAGTGGCAAGTCCACCCTCCTGAGCCTCCTCGGCGCCCTGGATACCCCCAACTCCGGCGAAATCCGTTACCGCGGCCAGTCCCTCTCCTCCTACCCCGACCTCGGCCAGTTTCGCGCCAAGCACCTCGGCTTCATCTTCCAGTCCTTCCTCCTCCTCCCCACCCTCACCGCCCTCGAAAACGTCCTCGTGCCCATGTTCGAAATGCCCTGGCCCCGCCCCGAGCGCCAGCGCCGCGCCGCCGAACTCCTCGAAGCCGTCGGCATGGGCCATCGCCTCAATCACATGCCCGAAAAACTCTCCGGCGGTGAACGCCAGCGCGTCGCCATCGCCCGCAGCCTCGCCAACGAACCCTCCATCCTCCTCGCCGACGAACCCACCGGCAACCTCGACACCCAAAACGCCGCCCAAATCATGGACCTCCTCCGCAGCGTCCATCATCAGCGCAAAAACACCATGATCCTCGTCACCCACGACCCCGCCATCGCCAAAACCGCCGACCGCATCATCACCATGCGCGACGGCCAAGTCGTCGAAGACACCCAATCCCCAACCCCCACCTCCATCTCCTAACCCAAACCACTCACGACTCACCAATCACTGACCCACTGATTACTGCATACTGATTACTGATCCCCCCCCATGACCCTCCTCCAACTCACCCTCAAAAACCTCAGCCGACGCCGCGTCCGCACCGCCCTCACCATCATGGGCATCGGCCTCGGCATCGGCGCCGTCGTGGCCCTCCTCGGCCTCGCCTGGGGTCTCGAAGCCAGTTGGACCGACGCCTACAAAGTCCGCAAAACCGACCTCGTCGTCCGTCGCTCCGGCGGCGGCCTCATCGCCCAACCCTTCCCCGACACCGCCTCCGAGCAAGTCGCCCAAATCCCCGGCGTCAGCCACGTCGCCAGCCTCCTCACCGAAGTCCTCAGTATCGAAAGCGTCCCCATGATGGTCGTCTCCGGTCGCCAATGGCAAAGCTTCCTGTGGGAAAATTTGAAAATCGTCTCCGGTCGCCTCCCCAAAGACGCCACCGAAAAAGTCGTCGTCCTCGGCACCCTCGCCGCTGAAATGCTCGAGAAAAAACCCGGCGATAAAATCACCATCGAAATCGACGAATTCGAAGTCGTCGGCATCGCCGATGGCGGCGCTGTCGTCGAAAACGGCGCCATCATGATCAGCCTTCCCCTCCTCCAGGGCATCATGCAGAAAGACAAAATGGTCAACTTCATCAACGTCCGCCTCGACCCCAAATCACGCGACCCCCACACCGTCTCCCAAGTCATCCAGCAGCACATCCCCGGTTGCCGCGTCGACATCGCCGACGAAGTCCTCTCCCAAAGCGACGGCGTCAAAACGTTCAAAGCCATGAACTGGGGCACCTCCATCATCGCCCTCCTCGTCGGCACCTTTGGCGTCATGAACACCATGTTCATGAGCGTATTCGAACGCACCCGGGAAATCGGCATCCTCCTCGCCCTCGGCTGGAAACGCAGCCGCATCCTCCGCATGATCCTGCTCGAGTCCGTCACCCTCTGCTTCGCCGCCGGCATCGTCGGCATCGTCGCCGGCATCGCCCTCCTGAAAATCCTCACCCTCATGCCCTGGATGCAAGGCCGCATCGAACCCCAAATCACTGTCGAACTCCTCTCCCTCGCCCTCGGCCTCGCCATCGCCGTCGGAGTCGCCAGCGGCCTCTACCCCGCCCTCCACTGCACCCGCATCAACCCCAGCCTCGCCATCCGCCAAGTCTAGACCTCCCCCATCTTCCATCTTCAATCTCCCATCTCTGGCGGCAAAGCCGCCCCCTTTCCCATGCTCGCCCGCCTGACCACCCTCCTCCTCGCCGCCACCCTCACCGCCGCCGCCCAGGACTACACCGCCGAGCAACTCCTCGCAGGTGTCAAAGCCGCCCGCCCCAGCGGTGGCATCTACGCCCGCCTCCGCATGTCCCACACCTCAGCCGGATCCTCCCAACCCGAAACCCTCCAGGTCCAGGTCAAACGCCGCATCGCACCCAGCGGCAAATCCGAGCACCTCTACCAACTCCTCTTCCCCGCCGACCGCAAAGGCGAAGGCCTCCTCCTCAAAATCAGCGACGGCCAATTCACCAGCGCCCTCCACTCCCCCACCTCCGGCACCAAAATCCTCCAACCCTCCGACCGCTCCCTCGGCCTCTTCAACACCACCCTCACCATCGACGACATCATCGCCGAATTCCTCGACTGGCCCTCGCAAACCCTCACCGGCACCGAAACCCTTGGCAACATCCCCTGCCACATCATCGAATCCAAAGCCCCCGCCTCATCGAACTCCACCGCCCGCCTCGTCCGCAGTTGGATCGACGCCAAACGTTTCGTCACCCAAAAAATGCAAGTCTTCGGCACCGACACCACCCGCCCCCTGAAGACCGTCCTCACCGAAAAAGTCCTCCGCAACAAAACCGGCTACTACCTCCCCGTCACCTTCACCGTCACCGACCCCGCCACCGGCGCCCAAACCACCGTCGAAGGCGTCCGCTCCGACTCCGACCTCACCTTCCCCGACACCGCCTTCACCCCCGAAGCCCTCCAAACCCTCACCACGAC